>NZ_CAXUBQ010000015.1:0-116432 GCF_964249465.1 Ruminococcus sp. Marseille-P328
CAGAACGAAGAGCCAATGGCAAGTTAAGATGGGGAAAACCTCATTTTAACTTGTACTAAATCTTGACATAGTACCACTGTTTTTGAAGAATTTGAGTGAGGGTGGTTAAAAGCTGCCCTCATTTTTGCGTCGGAGGAAACTGATTTGGGTACTTGAAATGCAATCTTGGGTATATTTTGGGTACGGAGGGTAAATGTTACAGAAATATTACAAGAACGGTGTACCCCAAAACCCCGCAAACCCGCATAAATCCAAAGAGAAACACCCGGTAGGGGAGCTACCGGGTATTTCGAGGGGAGTATAAATAATTAAATAAGGGGTTATGTAAAAAAATTTTTGAAGGGTAAATTCTTTTACAAAGCCAATTATAATATAAATTGGAAAAAAAAGCAATATCATTTTGATGAATATTCTTTCTGCAATTGGTTACAATACACAAAGTAATCTGAAAACAGCTGCTGGGTGCGGAACAGAACGCGAACAGCGGCATTCAACAGGAGGAATACTCAAATGGCAAAAAATTATGAGTCTGAAAACAAGAACAACAAAAATTCAACAAACAGATCTTATGAAAATGAGATGAATTCTCAGGATTGCAAGAATTCTTACTCAAAAAACAGCAGCAAAAACAAGAGTCGTAATTCTTACGAGTCTGGGGAAGATACTACTTCCAGATATTAAAATATTTTAAGAAAGGGCGCAGGGTCTGTTGACTCTGCGCCCATGTTGGGAGGTTTAATGTATGCCGGAGGTTTTTGATGAGCAATGCGGAAGAAAATCCAGAGCCTTTTTCAGACACGCTCTAACGTTGCACGCGTCCTGCACCGTCGCTTTCAATCATGGAAAGAACTTATGATTCAGTAATATATTTAAGCCAGTGCTTTCATTACTTCATACGCACCATTTTCACGGATCTGAGTTAAGTAATTGCATACAGCTGCTTCAAATCCGGAAATCTGTGTCAGATCTTCGCCCCAGAAGGAAGTATTGGTGCAGACTGCATGAACAAGATCCGCTGCGGAATCATCTTTATGTGCAAGGTAGAATTCGAGAACTGCTTTGTCATCTTTTACAGTGTATTCATTAGCTGCTCTTTTGGCTGTAAGTCCGTCTTCGCTCATAGCATATCCGTTATAGAATGCAATGTAGAAGGCGAAAGAAGCTGTGATGCATGCAGGAAGTGTACCTTTGCGTTCAACATATTTTTTGAGTGACGGCATAACACGTGCTTTCCATTTGGATGTAGAGTTCAGAGAAATGGAAAGAAGAGCGTGATCGATAAATGGGTTTTTGAAACGTTCTGTAACAGCAGCGGCAAAATCTTTGAGCTCTGCTTTTGGAAGGTCCAGAGTAGGGATGATCTCATCATAAATAGTTTTGTTCATAAATCCACAGATCACATCGTCGTTCATGCAGTCTCTGACAATATCCTGTCCTGCAAGGTAAGCACCCAGTACAAAGGAGGTATGAGCACCATTTAAGATACGTACTTTTCTCTGCTTGTATGGTTTGTGATTGTCTGTGATCAGGATTGGAAGGTTCGCTTTGTCAACCGGGAATTCGTCTTTGATTGACTGAGGTCCTTCGATTACCCAGAAGCCGAAGATTTCACCTGTGTCGATCAGGTTATCTTTATAGCCAAGTTCTTCACAGATTGCAGCAGCTTCATTTCTTGGATAACCTGTTACAATACGGTCTACAAGTGTAGAGCAGAAGATGTTTTCAGCTTTGATCCAGTTGATAAAGTCTTCACCAAGATTCCACTGCTTTGCATATTTTAATACACATTTTTCAAGCTCTTTTCCATTATCATCGATCAGCTCACAGGAAAGAATGATAAATCCTTTGCCGGCTTCCTGACCGAATTTCTGGAAACGGCGATACATAAATTGAGTAAGTTTTCCAGGATAGCTGCCAGCCGGAACATCAGTAAACTGACAGGAAGAATCATAAGTAATTCCGGCTTCTGTTGTATTACATGCGATAAAACGGAGGTCCGGGTTATCTGCACATGCGAGAACTGCTTCAAAATCCTTATATGGATTGAGACAACGGCTTACACAGGAGATAACACGCTTTTTATCTATTTTTTTGCCATCCTGGAATCCACGGAGAAATAAGGTATAAAGACCCTCTTGTTCGTTGAACCTGTCATCGAGATCTGGAGCGATTGGCTGGCACAGAACAACTTTGGAGTTGAATCCGGCTTTTTCGTTTAACTCATCTATAAAATAATCTACAAATGCACGGAGGAAGTTTCCTTCACCAAACTGAAGTACACGTTCCGGCGCTGATTCAAGAAGGTATCCATCATAGCCCTGTTCTTTTAAAACAGCATAAGATAATTTTTTCATTTTCATTTTTCCTCATATATAATGATATGAGTGTTAAAAGGTCTTTTGACACTCATTTGATATCCGGATTGCTACGCAGCTACGCTGCTTCCGCAATTCGATTTATATTTTATAAAGTAACGCCCTGTTTGAAGATTTCCATATCATGGAAACCTGCTTCTTCGGATTTTGATTTCTTTCCGGATGCAATCTCAAGGACAAAATCCAGAAGATTTTCTGAAAGCTCATCAAGAGGAGTATCATTTACCATGACTCCACAGTTGAAATCAATCCAGTTCTGCTTCTTTTTTGCAAGCTGGTTATTTGTGGAGATTTTTACTGTAGGTACAGGACTTGCAAATGGTGTTCCGCGTCCGGTGGTAAAAAGTACAATGTGTGCACCGGATGCAGCAAGGGCAGTAGAGGCGACAAGATCATTGCCAGGTGCACTCAGCAGGTTTAATCCTTTTTCCTTTACAGGTTCTCCATAAGAAAGAACTCCCATGACAGGTGCACTTCCGGATTTTTGCGTACATCCGAGAGATTTATCTTCCAGACTGGAAATACCGCCTTTTTTGTTTCCAGGAGAAGGATTTTCATAAATGGTCTGGTTGTGACTTTTAAAATAGTTTTTGAAATCGTTGACAAGGGCAACTGTCTGGTTGAACAGATCTTCTGTCTCGCAGCGGTTCATAAGTAATTCTTCAGCACCGAACATTTCAGGAACTTCTGTAAGAATTGTAGATCCTCCCATAGAAATCAGTTTGTCAGAAAATGCACCAACAGTAGGGTTTGCCGTGATTCCGGACAAACCATCAGAGCCGCCGCATTTCATACCGATTATCAGTTCAGATGCACGGATTGGTTCTCGTTTAAATGAGGATGCATAGGAAATCAGTTCTTTGACAGTTTCAATACCATCACGGATCTCGTCTTCGCATTCCTGGGCAACGAGAAAACGTACACGCTCAGGATCATAGTCCCCGATAAATTTCTTTAATTCATCGATGTTGCTGTTTTCGCAGCCAAGTCCAAGAACCAGAACACCGCCTGCATTAGGATGGTTCACTAAATCAGCAAGAATCTGACGTGTGTTATTCTGATCATCACCCATCTGGGAACATCCGTAAGGATGTGGAAAAGCACAGACACCATCAATCTGGTCTGTCATGTACTTCTGTGTGGCTCGTTCAATAGCAGATGCCACATTGTTAACGCAGCCTACTGTAGGAATGATCCAGATTTCATTGCGTACACCAACACCACCGTTTTTTCTGCGATAGCCCTGGAAGAACTTTGGCTCCCGGTGTGGAAGCTCTGTGATAGTTTTGTTATATGTATAAGTAAGAAGATCTCCCAGCCCTGTTTTTAAATTGTGAGTATGAATCCAGGAACCTGCAGGAATTTCTGCGGTTGCACGTCCAATGGGATTACCATATTTAATAATGGAATCACCAGGCTTGAGACTTTTTAATGCAAACTTGTGTCCCTGCATGATTTCTTCTGTAAGAGTGAGTGTGGAGTTATCAAGTTTGATCACAGTGCCTTTCGCCAGAGGCTGAAGCGCAACGGCTACATTATCTGAAGGATTAATTTTAATAAAAGATTTCAAGAAATCAACAACCTCCTTTATGTGAAAATAATGTATGTAAGAGCTTACATACAAATTACATCAACAAAACGGGAACGTCAATAGGAAATGGAAAAAAAGCTGAAAATGGTAAAAATACACAATGTGTAGTGCGAAAATTTGTCTGTTCTGCAAATACTTCGTGAATTGAAAATGATACTTATTTGTCGTATACTGTAAATAAAATGTAAGACCTTACATTTTGCTGAAACGGATAGAAAGGAGAGGAGAATTATTTTATGAAAGCATTTATGGACAAAGATTTTTTACTTTCAACAGAAACTTCAAAAAAGTTATTTCATGAGTATGCAGAGACAATGCCAATTGTAGATTACCATTGCCATATCAATCCCCAGGAAATTGCAGAGGATCGTAAGTTTGAGAATATTACCCAGGTGTGGCTTGGTGGCGATCATTATAAATGGCGTCAGATGAGATCAAATGGAGTAGATGAGTACTACATTACAGGTGGTGCCAGTGATCGTGAAAAATTCCAGAAATGGGCAGAAACTCTTGGGAAAGCAATCGGAAATCCGCTCTATCACTGGAGCCATCTGGAATTGCAGAGATATTTCGGATATACAGGATATCTGAACGGAGATACAGCTGAAGAAGTGTGGAACCTGTGCAACAAAAAGCTTCAGGAAGATGATATGTCTGTAAGAAACATTATCCGCAAGTCCAATGTAAAATTAATCTGCACAACAGATGATCCGGTAGATGATCTGAAATGGCATAAAGTTCTTGCAGAGGATGACAGCTTTGAGGTGAAAGTGCTTCCTGCATGGCGTCCGGACAAGGCAATGAATCTGGAAAAACCGGAATATCCGGAATACATGAAAAAGCTTTCACAGGTCAGTGGCGTTGAAATTGCTGATTTCGCAGATCTGAAAGAAGCCCTTCTTAAGAGAATGGAATTCTTTGCACAGATGGGATGCAGCGTATCTGACCATGCACTGGAATATGTTATGTATGCGCCTGCAGCAGAAGAAAAAGTAAATGAGATCTTTAAAAAGAGACTGAATGGCGAAAGCATTTCAAGAGAAGAAGAAATGATCTTCAAGACAGCTTTTATGCAGTTTGTTGGAAAAGAATATCATAAAAAGAACTGGGTAATGCAGATCCATTATGGATGCAAGAGAGACAACAATGCATTTATGTATGAGCAGCTCGGACCGGATACCGGATATGACTGCATCAATAACTATGCGCCAAGTGCTCAGACAGCAGATTTCCTGAATTCTCTGATCGCATCAAATGAACTTCCAAAGACAATCCTGTACTCCCTGAATCCCAATGACAATGAAGCAATTGGAACAATCCTTGGCTGCTTCCAGGGAACAGAGGCAGCAGGTAAAATTCAGCAGGGAAGTGCATGGTGGTTCAACGATCACAAAACAGGTATGATCGCACAGATGACATCACTTGCAAATCTGGGACTGCTTGCAAACTTTGTTGGCATGCTTACTGATTCAAGAAGCTTTTTGTCCTATACCAGACATGAGTATTTCCGCAGAATTCTTTGCGAGCTTATTGGCGGATGGGTGGAAAATGGAGAATATCCGGCTGATTATAAGACTTTAAAGGAAATCGTGTGTGGAATTTCATACAATAATGCAGTAGACTATTTTGGGTTTGACCTGTAAAATGATTGATATCAGAAAGCTTATTTTCTATTATTACCAGAACGAACAGGAGAACGATAGTGAATATATATGATATTGCAAAGCTGGCAAATGTTTCCATCGCAACAGTATCCAGAGTGGTCAATAACAGTCCGAAAGTCAGCCCGAAGACAAAAGAAAAGGTTCTTGCGGTTATGAAAGAAAATGAATACACGCCGAATGCGTTTGCCAGAGGCCTTGGTCTTGGGTCGATGAAAACAGTAGGAATCATCTGTCCAAATATTGACGATATCTATATGGCAAAAGCAGTATCTTATCTGGAGCAAAATCTTCATGCTCATGGATATGACTGTATTCTTGGCTGCAGCGGATTTAAACAGGAAGAAAAGGAGGATTATGTCAGACTCCTTTTGTCTAAGAAAATAGACACGCTGATACTGGTTGGTTCTACATATGCAGGAAATGGTAAAGATGAATCTGACACAGATTATATTCGGGAGGCAGCGGAACAGGTTTCCATATTTATGATTAACGCAAAGGTTTCAGGCGATAATATTTACTGCACCTATGCGGATGATTTTCAGGCTACTTATGAAGTGACGAAAGCCTTTATTCGGAGAGGAAAAGAGAAAATTCTTTTTATGTATGATTCAGAATCCTACAGTGCCAGGCAGAAAATGGCGGGATACGAAGCTGCATTGCAGGATGCCGGATATCCCATTCGTGGAAATCTGAAATTCAAGACCAAAAATGACATTGAATATACGCGGGATATGCTGCTTGAATACAACCGGACCCTCGATTTCGACAGCGTCCTTGCAACGGAGGATGGAATTGCAATCGGAGCAGTAAAGTATGCAAAGATTAAGGGACTGGCGATTCCTGAGGAACTGGCGGTCGTCGGATATAATAACTCAATTCTTGCAATCAGCAGTGATCCTGAGCTTACATCGGTGGACAGTAAGCTGGGCGTGATGTGCAAAAAGACAGTGGAACGGATGATAGACCTTCTTGAGAGAGAAATACAAATTGAAAAGAATGTGTGTGTTCCATGCGAAATAGTCCGCAGATGTACAACGGATTTCTGATCTTGTTTCATATTTAACCGAATCAAGTAAGTCCCCTGCGGAGGTTGCGAAAAGCAATACTTAAAAAAGGTGCATTTTGGCACCTTTTTTGTATTTGCGGATATACTGATAAAAAAGGGGATTTTCCATGTTTCCTGTAGAGCCGATTTCCGGAAAAATGCTGGATTATTATGTTGGACGGAAGGATTCCTTTATCATAGATTTAAGAGATGCAAAAGAGTATCATAACGGACATATAAGGGGAGCGGTAAATGTGCCATATGAGAAGTTTGAAGAAATGCAGACATATGATTTTCCAAAAGGGAAAATACTGGTGCTGTATTGCGACCGGGGCGGGGCAAGTCTTCAGGCGGCCAGGATTCTGGCGCGAAATGGATATAAGACAAAAACGGTGATCGGGGGAATGAAGGAGTACAGAGGGAGAAATCTGATATGCGATATATGAGAAAAAATTCAAAAGAGTACTATCTTGTAATTTCCATCAAGGCATGATAATGTAAAGAAGAAAAATGTCCTTTTCATGAAGTTATGTAAATCGAAAAGGAGAGAGACAATTCGAACACTAAAAACAGAGGAGAAACCAAGTTTATGAAATATATGTTTGCTTCTGACATCCATGGTTCTGCTTACTATTGCAGGAAAATGCTGGATGCTTTTGAGAAAGAAGGGGCAGAGCGCCTGGTTCTGCTGGGCGATCTGCTTTATCACGGACCAAGAAATGATCTGCCAAAAGAATATGCACCTAAGCAGGTAATTCCCATGCTGAATGCCATGAAAGACAAAATTTATGCTGTGCGCGGTAACTGTGAGGCAGAAGTGGATCAGATGGTTCTGGAGTTTCCGGTGATGGCAGATTACTGCATTCTGGCAATTGACGGCAAGACGTTTTATGCGACTCATGGACATGTTTATAATCAGAATAACCTGCCGCCCTTATGCGAGGGAGATATTTTGATCCATGGTCATACCCATGTGCTGAAAGCAGAGCAGATGGAGGGATACATTCTTTTGAATCCGGGTTCCGTATCCATTCCGAAAGAAGGAAATCCGCCTACCTATGCAGTGCTTGAGGACGGTGTTTTTTCCATCATGGATTTTGACGGGAATATTGTAAAAAGCATAGTTCTTTAAGAAGGGAAAAACGGTGAATGAGTACAGAAAGATTTGAACTGATCGCTCCCTGCCATTTTGGCCTGGAAGCGGTTTTGAAAAGAGAAATACTGGATCTGGGATATGAGATCAGCAAGGTGGAGGATGGCAAGGTTACTTTCCTGGCAGATGCCCAGGGAATTGCAGATGCCAATGTTTTTCTGCGCACTACAGAGCGTATTCTTCTGAAGATTGCGGAAGTGAAAGCTGAGACATTTGATGAGCTTTTTGAGGCAACGAAAGCTTTGCCATGGGAACGTTACATTCCAGCAGATGGCAAATTCTGGATTGCGAAAGCCAATTCAGTGAAGAGTAAGCTGTTCAGCCCGTCTGATATCCAGTCTATTATGAAAAAAGCCATTGTAGAGCGTCTGAAGGGCGTATACAATGTGTCCTGGTTCCCGGAGGATGGAGCAAGTTTTCCTATCCGTGTGGCGTTTATGAAGGATGTTGCAACTATTGGAATCGATACTTCCGGTGTTTCTCTTCATAAGAGAGGGTATCGTCAGATGACCGTGAAGGCACCTATTACAGAGACTCTTGCCAGCGCATTGATTATGTTAACTCCGTGGAAAAAGGACAGAAGTCTTGTGGATCCCTTTTGCGGAAGCGGTACTTTTCCAATCGAGGCAGCTATGATGGCTGCAGATATTGCACCGGGTATGAACCGTTCTTTCCTTGCCGAGGACTGGAAGCAGGTTGTGCCGAGAAGATGCTGGTATGAGGCTGTAGAAGAGGCTCAGGACAGAGTAAATCTGAAAATCGAGACAGATATTCAGGGCTATGACATAGATGCTGAGGCACTGAAGGCAGCCAGGGCAAATGCAAAAATGGCAGGGGTAGAAAGCCTGATCCATTTTCAGCAGCGTCCTGTGAAGGAGCTTCATCACCCGAAGCCTTACGGATTTATTATTACGAATCCACCTTATGGTGAGCGTCTGGAAGAAAAAGCAGCTTTGCCGCAGCTTTACCGCGAGATCGGTGAGAGCTACCGCGGCCTGGATAAGTGGTCTATGTACCTGATCACTTCTTATGACAAAGCTGAGAATGACATTGGACGCAAGGCGGATAAGAACCGTAAAATCTATAACGGAATGCTGAAAACATATTTTTACCAGTTCCTGGGACCAAAGCCTCCAAGACGTGCGGCACAGGAAAAGAAAGAGGGCACTGATAAATGAAGAAGATAATTTTTGCAACAGGAAATGCAGATAAAATGAAAGAAATCCGTAAAATCCTGGCAGATCTGGATGCAGAAGTGGTATCTATGAAAGAAGCCGGGATTCAGGCTGATATTGTGGAAGATGGCAAAACCTTTGAGGAAAACGCAGTGATCAAGGCGACTGCCATCAGCAAGCTTACCAGTGATGGCGAAATTGTACTTGCAGATGACTCGGGGCTTGAGATTGATTATCTGAATAAAGAGCCGGGAGTTTATTCTGCTCGTTATATGGGCGAGAATACAGACTATCATATTAAGAATGCAAATTTGATCCAGAGACTGGATGGCGTGCCGGATGAGCAGCGTACAGCCCGTTTTGTCTGCGCTATTGCAGCTGCCTTTCCAGACGGAAGAGTGGAAACTGTGCGTGGAACCATGGAAGGCCGTATTGGATATGAGGAAAAGGGTGCCAATGGATTTGGCTATGATCCTATCTTTTTCCTGCCGGAATATGGCTGTACATCTGCAGAGCTGTCTATGGAAGAAAAAAATAAAATCAGCCACAGAGGAAAAGCTTTGCAGGCAATAAAGGAAGAATTACGATGAAGGTGCTGGTTGTCAGTGATACTCATGGGAGAGATGAGTCACTGGAGATGGCAGTAGCTTTGGAGCAACCCTTTGACTATCTGATTCATTGCGGCGACGTGGAGGGCAGGGAATTTTTTATTGAAGCGCTGGCAGAATGTCCCTGTACCATTGTGGCAGGAAATAATGATTTTTTCAGTGATCTTCCAAGAGAGGATGAGATTTTGCTGGAAGGACATAAGATCATGGTGACTCATGGGCACAATTATGGTGTGTCCATGGATCTTTATGGGGTTTCGGAAGAGGCGGCAGCCAGAGGCTGTGAGATTGTTTGCTTTGGACATACCCATAAGCCAGTGGTGGAGAAGAAAAATGGTGTACTGGTGATCAATCCGGGAAGCCTTTCTTTTCCGAGACAGGAAGGCCGCAGACCAAGTTATGCGGTGATGGAGCTGTATAAAGGGGAAGAGCCGGAAATTGAAATTCGGTATTTGTAACTGAAAAATACTTGTATGTTTGACTGTGGAAATGAAATGTTTTTTGAAATATTTTTTTGAAAATAGTCGAAAAAGAGAAAAATGCAGGTGGTGGAGGGCCTGAAAACCCGCATTTTTAGCGGGTTTTCGGAAATTACATCTTTTTTCGAAAAAAATATAAAAATTTATAAAAAAGGTGTTGACAAATGGGAGACCATATAATATAATAACTCTTGCCTTGAGCGAGAGAAAAGAAATTCTTGAGAGCACAAGGAACGACAACTTCATAGAAATGATGTTGTAAGACATCGGGGTGTGGCTCAGTTTGGCTAGAGCGCCTGGTTTGGGACCAGGAGGCCGCAAGTTCGAATCTTGTCACCCCGACTGCTGTAACAACATTACCGTTTCAGCGTAAATGCGGGTGTAGTTCAATGGTAGAACACTAGCCTTCCAAGCTAGATACGTGGGTTCGATTCCCATCACCCGCTTCTCTGATGAAGAGAGATATGTGTCAGTAGCTCAGCTGGATAGAGCAACGGCCTTCTAAGCCGTGGGTCGGGGGTTCGAATCCCTTCTGACACGCTGTGGTGGGTATAGCGCAGTTGGTTAGCGCGCCAGATTGTGGCTCTGGAGGCCCAGGGTTCGAATCCCTGTATCCACCCTTTGCCTTTGGGCTATCGCCAAGCGGTAAGGCACAGCACTTTGACTGCTGCATTCGCTGGTTCGAATCCAGCTAGCCCAGTCCTATATGGAGCATTAGCTCAGTTGGTAGAGCACTTGACTTTTAATCAAGTTGTCCGGGGTTCGAATCCCCGATGCTTCACTTGCGAATGAGAACCGGAAGCCTTATGATTAGGGCATTCCGGTTTTTTAAATAATATATATGCGGATGTGGCGGAATTGGCAGACGCGCCAGATTTAGGTTCTGGTGTTTACGACGTGCAGGTTCAAGTCCTGTCATCCGCAGGAAATGAGGAATGATCTGGATCGGATTTTCGAGATGAAAATTAGATCTGGGTCATTTTTTTAATCTGTTTGTTGCTGTTCACTGGTAACGTTCCGTGAGGTGTTTTTGGTGAACAAAGTTCACAGAAAACCCGAGAGTTAAGTTTGCGCAGCAAACGCTACTTCTTGTGCTTGTCACAAGAAGGTTCGTCTTTTTGTGCATCGCGAAGCGCGTTACTGTGAACGGAGTGAACAGTAATGCCTTGATTTTACAGGACGGATTTGTTATAGTTTACACAACGAAGAAGCATGGAGGAATAATATGGACGTTATTCAGTTTCAGGAGAAATTAAGGAATATTTGTGAGCTTGGAAAGCAGAATGGAAATATGCTGACGCATGAGCAGATTCGGGAGCATTTTGCAAGTACTGATCTTGAGACCAGTCAGATGTTAAAGGTACTGCAGTATCTGAAACTGCAGGGAATTATGATAGAGGGAGACACTGCCCCGGTGGAGACAGAGGAAGTGGGTGAGACGGAACCGGAGTCAAAAGGAACCAGCACCCCGCTTACTTCAGAGGAAGAAGCATATCTGAAGGATTACCTGGCAGAGGTAAGCAACGGTAAGGAAGTAAGTCCGGAGATGCTTCACACACTGTTTGAGAATCTGGCAGATGGGGATGCCATTGCAGAGGCAGCTCTTACCAGCATTTATCTGCCGGTAGCGGCAAATATGGCCGCAGATATGAACTGTACAGAGATTCAACTTGCAGATTTGATTCAGGAGGCGAATGTGGTGCTGCTTACGGCTCTTTCCGACCCGGAGACAGAACGTAAAGATGATGCTTGGCTACGTCTTCAGCTTCGCAAGGGAATCATCGCTGCCATTGAGGAGCAGACACAGCAGAAATTCCAGGATGATTGTCTGGTAACGAAGGTGGAGAAACTGGAATCGGCAGTGAAGGATCTGACGGACGATGACGGGGAGAACCGTTTTACCATTGATGAGCTGGCGGTTATTCTCGATATGAATGTGGATGAGATCAGGGATATTCTGCGTCTTACAGGAGACGATAAATAATTATGGCAAGTGAAATTCCGGGAAAATTATGGAGATAAGGCTATCCTGTCGGAAATGAAAACAATGCTGCAGAATTGATGGAAACACCGGAGGTGATTTAAAAGTAAAAATCATCTCTGGTGTTTTTTGTCTTTTCTGGATGTTTTGAAATTTACATTGAAATTTCACTGTACAAGTGTTACTATCATAAATAATAATCAAAATATTTTTGCGTACAATAAATATTATTTGACAAATGAAAGGAGGATATATATGAATTTGGAAAAATATCAGCAGTATTCCAGAATTGCAAGAGGTTTGGAAAAGGCAGACCTGGTATTGAAGGATGCGAGGATTGTGAATGTTTTTACGGAAGAGATCATCCGCGGAGACATTGCCATACAGGATGGGATTATAGCAGGAATTGGAAGCTTCCATGGGAAAGAAGAACGTGATCTGGCTGGCAGATATGTATGTCCGGGATTTATTGACAGCCATCTTCACCTGGAATCTACACTGGTTACACCGGCTGAACTGGTAACGGTTGCCTCCAGACATGGAACTACCACTTTTATTGTGGATCCCCATGAATCAGCCAATGTGTCCGGTCTGGCAGGAGTTGATTATATTCTGGATCAGACAGAGAATGTAAAAGCCAACGTATACGTAATGATGCCTTCCTGTGTTCCGGCTACTTCCATTGATGATAATGGATGTACTCTTACTGCTGAAGATATGGCTCCTTATCTTCATAACAGCCGGATTCTTGGACTTGGAGAAGTAATGGACAGCATTTCTGTGGTACAGGGCGAGAAAAGCATGCATGACAAGCTGGAGCTGTTTGAAGGCAGAATCCGTGATGGCCACGCTCCGTTTCTGGAAGAGGGGGATCTTCAGGCATATGCCATGGCAGGGATTGCTACGGACCATGAGTGCAGCTTCTTTGATTATGCCATGCGAGAACGGCGGAACGGTCTTACCATTCTTGTAAGGGAAGGCAGCGCTGCCCGAAATCTGGAGGCGCTTGTTGGCGGTCTGGTGCAGAGACATATGAATGGTGACGGATTCTGCTTCTGCACAGATGACAAGCATATTGAGGATATCCAGCGGGAAGGGCATATTGACCATAACGTGCGAAAAGCTATCCGCCTTGGCATGAATCCGGTGTCCGCTATTAAGATGGCAACCATCAATGCAGCTAATTGTTATGGACTGAAAGACAAGGGGGCAGTGGCACCCGGCAGACAGGCAGATCTTTTGGTTCTTTCGGATCTTGCCAGTGTGACCATAGAAGATGTGTACTTTAAAGGGCAATTGGTAGATAAAAATGCAAAGATTGTTATAAAGCCGTGTGCCCCTGAATTGAAAAATACAGTGCATGTGGCTGAATTTTCCAGAGAGGCATTTCAGCTGGAGTCTGCAGATGGAATCTTTCCGGTGATTCTGGCAGAAGAAGGACAGATTACTACCAGAAAGGGAACTCTGAACGCAGGGAATGGTCCCTGCAAATTCCAGTCCGATGACGATTATCAGAAGATTGCAGTTGTAGAGCGTCATAAGATGACAGGGAAAATCGGCTGCGGCGTGATCGGTGGTTTTGGTATCCGCGGTGGAGCAATTGCGTCCAGTGTATCCCATGATTCCCATAATATTATTGTGATCGGAGATAATGATGAGGACATGGAGCTTGCTGTGCGGGAACTGATGCGTACTCAGGGAGGCTATACGATCGTAGAGAGTCATAAAGTATTTGACACTCTTGCCCTTCCTGTAATGGGACTGATGAGTGATAATGGTTTTGAGAAAGACAATGAGACTCTTGGGCGAATGATCCATAAAGCTCATGAAATGGGTGTGAAAGACGGTCATGATCCGTTTATTACGCTGTCCTTTATGGCTTTGCCGGTTATTCCGCAGATCCGAATTACACCAAGAGGCGTTTTTGATGTGGAAGCGTGGAAGTTTTTATAAGATACCAGGATTGCGGGAGTGCAATACACGAGACGGTTGTCTTGTTTTGAACGAAACCCCGAAACCTATTTAAAAACTGTGACGGAATATAAACCCATAGATTTTCAGCCCTCTGCCTTTTCATTGGCAGAGGGCCGTTTTTTGCTTAACAGTTATTGAGCATCCCTTAATTGCTCTACAACACTGCATTTCGCTGCGTTGTCATACATCATGCAAGGAATCAGCCACCCCAGCAGAAGAAATACCGGAATTGTCAGTAGGACAGGCAGAATGGTGAATCGATACTCAAAGAACCAGAACATACTGCCCAGCATTTTTCTCGCAAGAGGTCCCACCGCCAGCGACAGAATAAAGGCCGCCGCTACAGAAGACATTGCGTAAAACAACCCCTCGTAGATCAGCATGGTTTTGAGCTGCCGGTTCGTCATTCCTACAGCCTGAAGCACAGCAAATTCACGGCGGCGGGAAAGAATACCGGTCATCATGGCGTTGAAGAAATTTAAGAGTCCCACCAGCCCAATGATAGCACAGAGGATACCACCTATCAGAAGGAACATCTGCCGGAATTGAGCAAATTCAGAGCGAGCCGTGGCCTTGCTTTCATACATCAAGGGCGAAAACTCACCGGCAGTGAGCTTCGATAGATATTGCTCTGCTTCGGCCTCGTCAACTTCGTCCGCTGTGTCGAACAGGTAGAGCATCGGAATGGCTGCACCACCGCTGTCCCTCTGTGCGGTGTCCACAGACAAAACTGCGTCATATCCAATACCACCATAACGATAACTCATGGAATTCGGAAGTTCTACCAAGGCGCAGACCGTGTACTCTACATCTCTGGCTCCATACAATTTTGCCTGAAAGTACTCCTCCGGTGTATCTTCGGTGCGGAGTTCCCCGGTGCGGCTGTCGATATATTTCACATCATCCGCATAGGTAGCGGTAATCGTGTCCCCCACCTTGGGGTAGTATTCAGGATTGAGCAGATTGCCGTAATCATCCAAAGAAACCGCAATGGCAATAGCGTTATTGTTTGGCTCCAGCATAGGAGAAATATCTCCGTCGAGCACTTGCAGCTTGTCAAACAGACTGTTATCCAGAGCCTCGATTCTGGTATCTCCCATCACCATATTGCCCCGGTGCTCCAGACGGCTCATATGGCTGTCCAACTGCTCAGCACTTTCGTACCTTGCATAGTCCTGCCGCAGAGCATCCTCCGTCATCCACAGGTATGCGGGTTTTCGCACAGCATATCCCGTGCCGGAAAGATTGGCCTTTGTGTTTGCTGCGATCTCTTCGATTTGTTCTGGCGTGATGAATTCATCTGCCGGGTTGTAACGGAAATAGTCGGGCGTGCTGACGATAAAATCGGCGCAGGTCATGAAGGATACATACTTCTCCATGCTGAAGCCGCCCACAAAGGCACACAGTGCATTGAACAGCGTCACCGACAGTGCCAGAGACACCACCACCAGCACCGTCTTTTTCTTGTTTCGTCCCAAATTGGCAAAGGCCATCTGATGGAGCTTGGCTCCCCGGGTGCTGCGTTGTTTTTTCTTGGTCTGCATTGCATCCGTATATTTGGTAGCCTCCACCGGAGAGACCTTAGCTGCCATTTTTCCGGGCTTGGAACAGGACAAGAGCACCGTCAACAAGGCGAACAGCATAGAACCAAGGAAGATCACAGGCGATGTGCTGATAGTTGTGATGCCCGCATCCAACTGGGTGGAGCGCAAGACAACAGGAACCAAAACAGCGCCGATGCCATAGCCCAGCAGCAGCCCCGCCGGAATGCCGATCAGACAAAGCAGAAGTGCCTGCTGGCGAATGATGCGTTTGAGCTGCCGGGGCGTTGTGCCAATGGTTTTCAGAAGTCCGTAAAACCGGATATCCCCTGCAACAGAGATCTGAAAAATGTTATAGATGATAAGATACCCCGTGAAAATCACCAGCAGCAAAAAAGCTGCTATGGCGACCATCAGCTCTGGATCGAGCTGTGACTCCAGCTGGGATGAGGTATATCCCCAATTGACGCCGATTCGGACGCTGTTGGGATCGGTATAGCTGTCCCATGTGTAACCAAGATCGGTATCCACCTGCTCCATCTGCCCTTGAATGTTTGTGCCGGAGGCCAGCATGACATTCAAATCGGTGCGGAAAGGCTGTAAACCTGTTTTCACTGCCTGCGCTTCGATGTCATCTGCGTAATCACGGCTGATGTTGATGTAATGAACAGGCATTAGTTCATCATAGTCCCAATAGCCCACCAGCGTAAAGGTATCTGTTACAGTAAAGGCGGTTTGATCCTTGTCCGTAATGGAATAGGAAACCGTGACCTCGGCGCCCAGCTCCGGCGTTACGCCAAGCAGCTGCAACGCTGCCGTATCCATGGCTACCTCTTTGCCGCTTTCGGGCATCCGTCCGATAGTAGGGGTTGCATAGCTCCATTTAGTGCAGTTGGCATCCATGTAGCTGATCTCTGCCGGTATTTTGACAAAGACCCCCTCCGCAGCGATACCGATTACCTTCCGTACCCCCGTAGCCTTCACCTTTGGGTGGGCAGCGATGCGTTCCGCCTGCTCGGGGGAAACATCCTTAAAGGTGCCGTGTGCATAGCCGCCTACCTGCCGAAACTGGTAGGTTTCATAGCTGGCGTTCAGTGACAAGACAATGGTGAACATGGAAGTAAATAGCAGCGTTGTCAGCGCAATGGCAAAAATGGCGATCAGATTGCGACGACGGTTCGCATAAAGAGATTTTAAGCTGAGTTTTCGAATACATTTTCGATTTTTGACATTCATCGTAGCCACCTCCCGTTAGTTCTGGGAGACGATCCGACCATCTTCGATACGGATAATGCGGTCTGCCATCTGCGCAATTTCTTCGTTGTGAGTGATCATTACGATTGTCTGGGCGAACTTTTGACTGGTGACTTTCAAAAGGCTCAATACATCCTGGCTGGTTTTGGAATCCAGATTGCCGGTGGGTTCATCTGCCAGAATGATAGCGGGTGCTGCCGCCAGCGCACGGGCAATGGCTACTCGCTGCTGTTGACCGCCTGAGAGCTGATTGGGCAGCGCATCCAGACGGTCGCTCAGTCCAAGCGTCTGCACGATCTGCTGTACGAAATCCTTATTGACCTTGCCACCGTCCAGCTCAATGGGTAGAACAATATTTTCATACACATTCAGCACCGGAACAAGATTATATGCTTGGAACACAAAGCCAATTTTTCTACGGCGGAAGATGGTCAGGGCTTCCTCCTTCAGGGAGAAAATATCCTGTCCGTCCACCATGACCGTGCCGCTTGTAGGGCGATCCAGCCCGCCCAGCATGTGCAGCAGCGTGGATTTGCCGGAGCCGGATGTGCCGACAATTGCAACAAATTCGCCCTTCTTTACACTTAAATCAACTCCATCCAACGCATGAACTGCGTTATTGCCGGAGCCATAAATCTTTTTCAGGTTTTTTGCCTGTAAAACTTCCATAAATGAGTACCTCCATGAAAAAATCTGTATGTATGAAAGAAAATGATCCTTTGATACATACAGATTATCGCATAGGAATCTTTCCACATTCTTTCCGGCGGAAAATGAAATCTAACAGTTTTGATAGAATTGTTGTTATTTCGGCAGAAATATGGAAAACGTACTTCCTTTTCCCGGAACGGAAGCAACCTTGATATAACCGCCCTCGCCGGATATGATCTGTCGGGCAAGGTATAAGCCAATGCCGACCCCTTCTTGTTTCTGCACACTATTTGAGCGGTAAAAACGGGCAAATATCTTTGCTTGCTCACTTTCCGGGATGCCTGAACCGGTATCCGATATATCGATCCTTGCAAACATTTCATAGCTTACAGCAGAAATAGTAATGGTGCCATGCTCTGTATATTTGATGGCATTGTCTACGATATTAGCCAGCGCTTCCGCTGTCCATTTGAAGTCGAATACAGCAAAAGTATCGGTATCCTGCAGTTGCAAAGACAAACCTTTTTCAGAAGCCTTGGCGGCATATTGTTCTACTACGCTTTCAAGCAGAGGCTGCAACGCTACTTGCTGGGGGGCGAGTGAAATGATCCCGTTTTCCAGTCTGGAAAGCTTTACGAGAGAATCGATCAGAAATCGCAGCTTCTCCGATTGTTTATACAGTGCCTCCACATTTGCCTTCGCCGATGCAGGCAGAGTTTCCTCCATCAAAAGCTCGCTGTATAACAGCAGGTTTGAAATCGGCGTTTTCGTCTGGTGGGAAATGTCCGCAATCAAGGATTTGATTTTGTCTTTTTCCTGCGCTATATTTTGAGAAGATGCTTCTGCGGCAGAAAGATAGTGTGCAAACTTTGTTTCCAATGCAGATAGCTGGCTTTCATCAAAATTGGTTTCAGAAAAGGAGCCGGTCATGGCAGCGTCCAGCATCCTTTCGATTTTTTCCATCGTTTTTCTGGCCTTTCTCCGCTCCCATAATACAATAGCTGCCGCCGCCAGAAAACACAGCAGCAGGATCACAATGCCGGTTTTATTCATCTTTTGTCACCCAGCTATAACCGATTCCGTAGATGGTTTTAATGTATTTCTGTGCGCCAAGCTTATCCCTCAGACGCTTGATCGTAACAGACAAAGCATTTTCATCCACATATTCTGCGCCATCTGTCCAGATCCGGTCGACAAGGTCTCCACGGGTCATGGTTCGGCCTCGGTTTTCAACAAGCAGACGCAGTAATTTTTGTTCTGTTTTGCTCAATTCCACTTTTGAATCTCCCACATAAAAGGTCATAGCCTCAAAGTCAAAGTGAAATAGATCCATATGGAACGGCGCATTTTTTTTGTTTGACGCTTGCTTTCGCAGTTGGGTATTCACCCTTGCCCGCAAAACCGAAAGAGAAAAGGGCTTGGTAATGTAATCATCAGCGCCCCTCTCCAGTCCGTCTACGATGTCCAGATCGGTGTCATTGGCAGTCAGCAGAATAACAGGAATCCCGGGCGTGTTTTCCTTGATCTCACGGAGCAGCTCAAGCCCACTGCCATCCGGCAGATTGATATCCAGCAGGATCAGGGATA
Organism: Ruminococcus sp. Marseille-P328; assembly: GCF_964249465.1. NCBI lineage: Bacteria > Bacillati > Bacillota > Clostridia > Eubacteriales > Oscillospiraceae > Ruminococcus > Ruminococcus sp. Marseille-P328. The sequence goes on from NZ_CAXUBQ010000015.1 coordinate 19,079, forward strand.
CACCGCCGCAAAGCAGCTGTTCCTTCGCCGTTTTTAGGTCTTGGCAGGATATAATCTGACGGTCATCTGCTTTCAGTGCTTTACTTAAACCCTGATTCAACCCTATATCATCTTCAATAATCAATAATTGTTCCATGTATCTCACTCCCTCGTTATTCAAATGCCACCATTATTTCCTTGGGCAATTTTTCGTTCTCACAGTTTAGAAGATAGGCTATTGGCTATTGCTCTGTTTGCAAATTTGTTTGTTTTCACTGTATCCCAATCAGCAAGCCGGATGATCTATGCTGTGCCGTTTTTTTACTTTCTTAATTGTATCATGCTAATGTAAAGAAATCCATATTCTCTGAAAAGTTGTCCTGTTTTTTGAAACAGGGTTGTTACTGTTCACTGGTAACATTCCGCGAGGCGTTTTTTGTGAACAAAGTTCACAGAAAACCCGAGAATTGCGGCGCGAAATCATGCGAATGCATGATTTCTGTGCATCGCGAAGCGCGTTACTGTGAACGGAGTGAACAGTAACACAGTGAACAGTAACACAGGGTTAGCCCCTGAACAGCAACAAGGCATTAATAAGAACTGAAAAACATAAAAAAACATCTTGATTTTCATGAATACTTATGATATGATACTGCTCAAAGAAAAGGGAGTAGCGGCCATGAAGAGATAAAAGGAAATCCATTTTTTCTGAATGGTGCATAAATGCGTCAGAACGGTAGATGAAACTACCCGCATTATGAGATAATCAGCGAGACTTTTATTTCAGGCATTATAACAGTGCCTGGGATAAAAGTCTTTTTTTTCCCTTTTTGAACGCTTTACAACTATTGTTAGTAAGAGAGATGGAGGAGAAAAATGAATAAGCGAAATGGAAAAATGAAATATCTGGCAATCGGTGCTGCCGGGCTTATAGCGGCAGGGGGATTGGCTCTGGATGCAACTTACCAGATTCAGGAGCAGGAACAGGCAGTACTCACAACCTTTGGAGTGCCAAAGGCAGTAACTGAAACGGGATTACATTTCAAAGTCCCTTTTGTACAGCAGGTGCAGAAGGTAAACACCACGATCCAGGGATTTCCAATCGGATACAGTATGGGGAACAATGAGGTGGTGGAAAATGAAGGAATCATGATCACTTCGGATTATAATTTTATTGATGTGGATTTCTTTGTAGAATATCGAATTTCAGAACCTGTAAAATATCTTTACACATCTGAGCAGCCGGAAGAGATTTTAAAAAATATTGCGCAAAGCTGTATCCGAACTGTGATAGCAAGCTATAACGTGGATGAGGTTCTGACCACCGGAAAAGGAGAAATCCAGAGCAAGATCAAAGAGATGATTTTGAATCAGATGGAGGAACAGGATCTTGGAATTCAGTTGGTTAACATAACAATACAAGATTCCGAGCCGCCTACTGAAGAAGTGATGAAAGCATTTAAAGAGGTGGAAACTGCGAAACAGGGAAAGGAAACGGCGCTTAACAATGCCAATAAATACAGGAACGAAAAGCTTCCCGAAGCGCAGGCCCAGGCAGACCAGATTATTCAGGATGCGGAGGCACAAAAACAGGTGAGGATCAATGAGGCAGAAGCTGAGGTGGCAAGATTTAATGCAATGTATGAGGAATATGTGAAGAATCCGGAGACCACAAAAATGCGAATGTTCTATGAAACCATGGAAGATGTGCTGCCTGGTATGAAGATTGTGATCGACAACGGAAGTGGCGTGGAAAAGATATTGCCGCTGGATTCTTTTTCCGGAGACTGGAAAACAGAAGAAGATACAAGTGAAGAAACTAAGTGAAGTTAAGATAAGTATCTGATAGAAAGGATAAAAAATTATGAAAATGAAAAAAGCGGCACTTATAGCAGGCATTCTCGGAGCAGTAATAATCGGTTCTTCCATAACTATAACCCAACAAAATGAATACAAGCTGATCCGTCAGTTTGGTAAAGTTGACAGAGTGATCTGCGAACCGGGAATCAGCTTTAAAATTCCATTGATAGAAAGAACACAGTCTTTACCAAAGGAAACGTTGTTATATGATTTGGAAGCATCTGATGTGATTACCAAGGACAAGAAAACCATGATCAGTGACAGCTATGTTTTGTGGAGAATCACAGATCCCCTTAAATTTGCACAGACTCTGAACTCTTCTTTGGAAAACAGCGAGAGCCGAATTAATACGGCCGTATATAATGCCACAAAAAATGTGATCAGCAGTCTTTCCCAGGACAGAGTGATCACAAGCCGTGACGGAGAATTATCGGATATGGTGATGGAAGCCATTGGAGATAATATGGAACAATATGGAATAGAGCTGATTAAATTTGAAACAAAGCAGCTGGATCTGCCGGACGATAATAAGGCTGCTGTGTATGAGAGAATGATCTCAGAGCGTGATAATATTGCTGCTACATATAAAGCAGAAGGTGATTCAGAAGCAAAAGTAATCCAGAACAAGACAGATAAGGAAGTGACCATTCAGATTTCAGATGCGAAGAAGCAGGCTGAGATTTTGAAGGCAGAAGGGGAACAGGAATATATGAAAATTCTTTCCCAGGCTTATGGGGAAGATGAGAGAAGTGAATTTTATTCCTTCGTAAGAAGTCTTGAAGCACTGAAAGCTTCTATGCAAGGAGAAAACAAGACCGTTATTTTGTCATCGGATTCCCCGATTGCTCAGATTTTTGAGGGAAAATAATAAAAATTCTTGCATCTGCCGGTATTGACGTATATCATAAGGTACATAAGGAGTGACAAAAGATGGCGATAGTAAGAAAACACATATATTTTTCCGGGCAGGTGCAGGGAGTTGGATTTCGTTACCGTGCCAAAAATGCGGCGAGAGCCAATGATCTTACCGGCTGGGTGGACAATCTGTGGGATGGCAGAGTGGAAATGGAAGTCCAGGGAGAGCTTTCCGGAATTGAGCGTATGATTCAGGAAATCGAGATGGGAAGTTTCATCCGGATTGAGAATTATCAGATGGAAGACCTGCCTGTGGATGAAAGGGAGTGGAGCTTTTATTCGAAATAAAAAGGGATGCCAGGAGCAATGGGAATTTTGCTTCTGGTATTTTTTTGTGTAATAGGAATATTACGGAGTAATTTCCTATTACACAAAAAACGCTCCGCGAGCAAATAGCAAAGCGGATATTGAAAAAACAGGATTGACATTCAGAAACATGCCCCTTATAATTAGTTCGTGCACGAACAGTTCGAACCCGAACAGTTCGCACATGAACTATTTTGTATGGAAGTATATGAAAGAAGGGAAAGATGGAGAAAAAGAAGAAAACTGGTCCTGATGAGTGCTGCAGGGCGGAACGGCAAATAGGGTATGAGGTTCGTACTCTCAATCAGGTAATTGGGCGTCTGGTGAATTCGTATCAGTCCAAGGTGGATGAGAAAGCCGGAATTAACCGCATGCAGGGTTGGATCATTGGTTATCTGTACCGGCATTCAGAAGAAGCTGTTTTTCAGAAAGACCTGGAAGCAGAATTTCAGATGGCGCGTTCTACTGCGTCAGGAATCCTTCAGGCAATGGAGAAGAAAGGGCTTATTACCAGAGAATCTATTCCAAGAGATGCCAGGTTGAAGCGTCTGGTGCTTACGGAAAAGGGGATGGAATTTCAGATGGAAATTATGGAGAATTTTGACAGGATCCAGGATGTGTTAAAGTCTGATATTCCCCAGGAAAAACTGGAATGCTTCCTGGAAGTTCTGGACATGATCCGGGAAAATGCCCAAAGAGAGTGCTGTCTGCGGGATGAAAACTAAGATAAGCCGGCGGACTGCCGGAAAAGTCAGCACAAGTAAAAAGAAAAACAAAACAGAAAGGGGAGAACCTGATGATAAAGACATTACTTGCCCAGGTAAAGGAGTTTAAGAAGGCCTCCTTCCTCACACCGGTATTTATGATACTGGAGGTTGTGGTGGAGACAATGATTCCTCTTGTAATGGCAGATATGATCGACAACGGTGTGGAAGCCGGTAATATCAGTTATCTTTACAGAAAGGGTGCCATTATGGCGCTTCTTGCTGTTGCAGGACTTGTTACCGGTATTCTTGGGGGAAAATACGGAGCATACGCATCCTCCGGTTTTGCCCGTAATCTTCGTAAAGCAATGTATACGAACATTCAGACATTTTCATTTTCAAACATTGACAAGTTCAGTACTGCAAGTCTGATCACACGTCTGACTACAGACGTGACCAACCTGCAGAATGCATACCAGATGATCCTGCGTATGTGTACCCGTGCCCCGGCCAGTCTGATCTGTGCCATGGCGATGGCGTTTATGATCAATGCAAGGGTTGCCAGCATTTACCTTATTGCCGTTATTTTTCTTGGATGTTTTCTCGTATTTATTATGAAAAAGGCGACGAAGTATTTCCGGGAAGTATTTGAGAAATATGACGATTTAAATGCCAGCGTGCAGGAGAATATCAGCGCAGTCCGCGTTGTGAAGGCTTATGTACGTGAGGAATATGAGACCACTAAGTTTCAGAAAGCCTGCAATAAAGTTTACGAAATGTTTGTAAGAGCTGAGAAGCTGGTAGTTATGAATATGCCGGTTATGCAGTTTACAGTATATGCATGTATTCTTGGAATCAGCTGGCTTGGTGCGAACATGATCGTTGGCGGCAGTCTGACTACAGGTGAATTGATGAGTCTTCTTACATATTGTATGAATATTCTTATGAGCCTTATGATGCTCTCCATGGTATTTGTTATGGTCACCATGAGCGCAGCAAGTGCAGAGCGTGTAACTGAGGTTATTAATGAAACAGCAGATCTTCATGATCCGCAGGATCCGGTTATGGAAGTTGCAGACGGAAGTATTGAATTTGACCATGTGGATTTCAGCTATAAGAAGGACAGTAAGGAGCCGGTGCTGAAGGATATCAATCTTTCTATCCGCGCAGGAGAAACTATTGGTATTATCGGTGGAACCGGAAGCGCCAAGTCCAGTCTGGTAAACCTGATCAGCCGGCTTTATGATGTAAGCTCCGGATCAGTGAAAGTTGGAGGTGTGGATGTGCGTGACTACCATATGGATAGTCTGCGTAACCAGGTGGCAGTTGTACTTCAGAAGAATGTGCTGTTTTCCGGTACCATTCTGGAGAATCTGCGCTGGGGAAATAAAGAGGCTTCGGAGAAAGAGTGCCGCAGAGCGTGTCAGCTTTCCTGTGCGGATGACTTCATTGAGAAAATGCCGGACAAATACAATACTTATATTGAGCAGGGCGGAACCAATGTTTCCGGCGGTCAGAAACAGCGTCTGTGTATCGCCAGAGCTCTTCTTAAGAAACCCAAAGTACTGATTCTGGATGATTCCACAAGTGCGGTAGATACTGCCACAGATGCACGTATCAGAAGAGCTTTTGTAGAAGAAATTCCGGATACTACCAAGTTGATTATTGCACAGCGTATTTCCAGTATTCAGAGTGCGGACAGGATCATTGTCATGGATGAGGGAAAAATCAGCGGATTTGGAACTCATGAGGAACTGATGAAAACCAATGCCATTTATCAGGAGGTTTATAATTCACAGATAAAGGGTGGTGGAGATTTTGATGAGAATAGAGGAGGTGAGCAGGCATGAGCAATGAAAGACCGATAAAGAAGCCAGGCCGCAGCGGGGCAGCCTTCCGTTCAGGCCCTATGGTAGAGAATCCGGGCAAGATGCTTGGAAGACTGATGGGGTATATTTTTAAGAACTACAGGATCCATATTATTGTAGTTGTGATCGGCATTGTGGTAAGTGTTCTTGCCAATGTGCAGGGAACCATGTTTATGAAGACTTTGATTGACCAGTATATCATGCCTATGCTTCAATCTGAGACTCCGGATTTCCATCCTCTTGCAATGGCAATTCTTCGTGTAGCCTGTTTTTATGCAATTGGGGTGGCGTGCACATATACGTACAACCGTCTGATGATCTATGTCAGTCAGGGCACCCTACGCAATCTTCGAAATGAGATGTTTGAGCGCATGGAAACACTTCCTGTTAAATATTTTGATACACATGCACATGGCGATATCATGTCTATCTACACCAATGATATTGATACACTGCGCCAGATGATCAGCCAGAGTATTCCACAGCTGATCTCCAGTGTGATTACCATTGTCAGTGTATTGGTAAGTATGATTATTTTGAATGTGCCTCTTACCATCGTGACTCTGGTCATGGTTGGAGTGATGCTGGTGGCAAGTAAAAATCTTGCAGGACTCAGCGGCAAGTATTTCATGGAGCAGCAGAAGAATCTTGGTATTGTAAATGGTTACATCGAGGAAATGATGGAAGGCCAGAAGGTTGTAAAGGTATTCTGCCATGAGGAAGAAAGCCTTGAGAAGTTTAATGAGCTGAATGACCAGCTGTTTGAGAGCGCGAATAATGCCAATAAATTTGCAAACGTGCTGATGCCTACCTGTGCACAGATTGGGAATATCAGCTATGTGCTGTGTGCCATTGTTGGCGGCGTGCTGGCAGTAAATGGTGTGGGTGGATTTACTCTTGGCGGCCTGGCAAGTTTTCTTACTTTTAACAAGAGCTTCAGCCAGCCGATCAACCAGGTAAGCCAGCAGTTTAACAGTATTGTTATGGCACTTGCCGGAGCGAAGCGTATCTTCGACCTTCTGGACGAGAAGCCGGAGGTAGATGACGGATATGTGACCCTGGTAAATGTGAAAGAAGAGAATGGTAAGCTGGTTGAGTCCAAGAAACGTACAGGACGCTGGGCATGGAAGCATTTTCACAAAGCCACTGGCAAAACAGATTATATTGAATTGAAAGGTGATATTGTTCTGGATGGCGTTGACTTCGGATATCGTGATGACAAGATCGTGCTTCACGATGTGAAGATGTATGCGAAGCCAGGACAGAAAATTGCATTTGTCGGCTCCACGGGTGCCGGTAAGACGACAATTACCAATCTTCTGAATCGTTTCTATGATATTCAGGATGGTAAGATCCGTTATGATGGCATCAATATAAATAAGATCAAAAAGGGTGATCTGAGACGTTCCATGGGTATCGTTCTTCAGGATACTAATCTGTTTACTGCTACCGTTATGGAGAATATCCGTTATGGAAAACTGGATGCCACAGATGAGGAAGTTATTGCAGCTGCCAGGCTGGCGAATGCGGATGGCTTTATCCGAAGACTGCCGGATGGTTATCATACTATGCTTCGCAATAATGGTGCTAATTTAAGCCAGGGACAGAGACAGCTGCTTGCAATCGCCAGGGCGGCAGTAGCAGATCCGCCGGTTCTGATCCTGGATGAGGCTACCAGCTCTATTGATACCCGTACAGAGAAGCTTGTACAGGATGGTATGGATAAGCTGATGGAAGGCAGAACTACATTTGCTATTGCACATAGATTATCCACAGTCAGAAACAGCGACTGTATTATGGTTCTGGAGCAGGGACGTGTTATTGAGAGAGGCTCTCATGATGAGTTAATTGCGCAGAAAGGTAAATATTATCAGCTGTATAATGGGTGATATGGGGTAAATAAGTAAGAGGTAACGTTTGGAAGGTTCAAGCGTTACCTCTTATTTTGCGCGTTATTTTTCACTGGCAGTTTCTTTCTGCGGCAGCTGGGCAAGAACGATAGCCCCGAACATTACCACACAACCGATGATTTCCCGGGTGCTTAATTTCTGTCCTAAGATAATCCAGCCGGCGAGGACAGAGATGCAGGATTCCAGACTGAGAATCAGAGAGGCTACGGTTGGGTTCATATTTTTCTGGCCCACGATCTGGAGGGTGTAGGCGACACCGCAGGACATAACGCCGGCATAGAGAGTAGCGCCCCAGGCACCACTGAATGAAGAAAGACTGGGATGCTCCAGAATTATGGCTGGGATAGCAGTGAGGATTCCGCAGACCAGAAACTGAATGCAAGACATTTTTACTCCATCTGTCTTTGGTGAAAAGTAGTCAATGACCAGAATGTGCAGGGAAAACAGGAAAGCACAGATCAGGACCAGAAAGTCTCCCTTTCCAATGGAAAAGCCGTCTGTGAGGCAAAGCAGATAGAGACCAATCAGTGCCATTACAACCGCAACCCAGATAAAAGGACTGCATTTCTTTTTCATAAAAAGTCCAAGGATCGGGACGATGATAATGTAGCATGCAGTGAGAAAACCTGCTTTTCCAACGGAGGTGTACTGGATACCAAACTGTTGGAAGTTGGAAGCAAGACACAGGCAGATACCGCAGATTATGCCGCCGGCAATTAAGGTTTTGTTGCGGGAAAATGGATTTGAACCGCTGGATGCCATTGGCTGTCTGTCGGATTCTGTGAAATCAGCTGAATTGCTCTGTGGATTTATTTTATTGAGCAGTAAAATAACCGGGATCAGCACCAGAGAACCGATAATGTTTCTTGTGGCATTGAAAGTGAGAGGGCCGACAGCTTCACCGCCCTCACTTTGTGCTACAAAGGCGATTCCCCAGATCGTTGCTGTCAAAAGGAGAATCAGTGAATTTTTTAATGGTATTTGTTGTTTTTTCATAATGAATTATCCCCTCGTAAAATTTACAAAAATGCCCTCCTTTAACAGGAGGGGCATCATCGTTTAAATTATCTTTCCATCATGCTGATGGATTCAATTCCTACACTTCCACCTCGGACTACTTCGATGCGGCCGAATTCTTCTTTGATCAGTTTGACAACTGCATCATTTTTGGTCGCTGTCTGTACGAATTCCAGAAGCAGGCTGTCTTTACCGTAATCAATGACTCTGGCTTTGAAAGTCTCAGCAATCTGGAATAATTCAACTTTGTCCTCAGAAGAGCAGTTAAAAACCTTGATGTAAAGAATCTCTTTCATGCGGACGAACATATTGGTGAAATCAATAACTTTGATGACTTCTACCATTCGGTTCAGCTGTTTCTTGATCTGTTCGAACGTTTCATCGTCGCTTACAGTTCCGATGGTCATTCGGGAAACGGTAGGATCCTCTGTAGTACCAACGGTGAGGCTGTCCAGGTTATAGCTTTTGCCGGAGAAAAGTCCGGAAATCTTGGACAGAACACCTACCTGGTTTTCTACGTAGAGGGAAATCCATCTTTTTTTCATACCTTTATCTGCCATTGGATAAACCTCCTGTTAATTAACAATCCATAATTAAATCTTCCAGTGTTCCGCCAGGCTTTACCATCGGATAAACCATTTCTTCAGGATCAATGATGAACTCGATCAGGGTCGGAACTTTGGTATTTTTCTTTGCTTCTTCAAAGGCTGCGGCAACCTCATTTTTATTGAAAACCCGGATCCCTTTGGCACCGTAGCTTTCTGCCAGCTTTACAAAATCCGGTGTATATTTCGGGTATTCCTCGCCATTTGTACGGCGGGAAAGGGCACCGGAGCGAAGATTGGTCATGCTGTAGCGTTTGCCATAGAAAAGCTTCTGCCACTGACGAACCATACCAAGATATTCGTTATTAAATACACAAAGGATCAGTGGAAGCTCTTCCAGAACAGCTGTGGCAAATTCCTGAATATTCATCTGCATTCCACCGTCGCCGGAAATAACAATAACCGGTTTGTCCGGATTACCGATCTTTGCGCCTACACCACCGGGAAAACCGTATCCCATGGTGCCAAGTCCTCCGGACATAACAAGCTGTTTGCCTGGTGTGATCTCAGCATACTGGGAAACCAGCATCTGGTGTTGTCCGACATCCGTGACAATGATGGCTTCTTCAAACTGGCAGTTGATCTGGTTAATGATGTCAACCGGACTTAATCTGTCATTTGGACGCATTACAAGAGGATGTTCCTGCTTCCAGCTGTTTATCTCACTGTTCCATTTTTTGCTGGCATAGTCGGAAACGTATTCGGACATTTTTGCAAGGGCATCTTTTGCATCTGCAACGATTGGAATATCTACCTGGATGTTTCTGGAAATAGAGGCCGTGTCAATGTCAATATGGATAATCTGGGCATTAGGGGCAAATTCATGAAGCTTTCCTGTGATTCGGTCGTTAAAACGTGTTCCAATGGAAAAAAGTACGTCACAGTTGCTTACAGCCATATTGGCTGCATAGGCACCGTGCATGCCAAGGTTTCCGATAAAAAGCGGATGGTTGGTAGGGATTGCACCTCGTCCCATAATAGTAGTTACAACCGGAACACCGGTCTTTTCCACTACTTCCTGGAATACCTTATTGGCATGGGAAATATTGATTCCGCCGCCTGCCAGGAAGAGAGGCTTCTTTGCCTTGGAAAGTGTTTTGATCGCACGTTTCAGCTGTCCGATGTGGACACTGGTGTTTGGCTTGTAGCCGCGGATATTTACGCTCTTTGGATATTCTGCACTGCCCAGTTCAGCCATTACATCCTTGGGCAGGTCAATGAGAACCGGTCCAGGGCGTCCGGTACGTGCAATATAGAAGGCTTCCTTGATGATACGTCCAAGATCTTCACGGTTGCGTACAGTGACTCCATACTTGGTAATACTGCGGGTAATTCCTACAATATCAACTTCCTGGAATGCATCGTTTCCAATCAGATGACGTGCTACCTGACCGGTGAAGCACACCAGAGGAACGCTGTCGTAATTGGCTGTAGCAAGGCCTGTGACAAGGTTGGTAGCACCAGGACCGCTTGTTACAAGACATACGCCAACTTTTCCAGTGGTACGTGCGTAAGCATCGGCTGCGTGAACCAGTGCCTGCTCGTGACGTGGAAGGATTACGGTGACATCATCCTGTTTGTATAATTCATCGCTGATATCAATGGTACATGCTCCGGGATAACCGAAAACGTACTCAACACCTTCTTCTTTCAGTGCTTTTACCAGCAGCTTATTGCCTGATATCTGTTTCATTTAGTGAAGATACCTCCTTTTCGCCGGGGAAAAACCCCACAATATAATTATAAAAAAATCTCCCACAAGTTGTGACGCACATCTTGCAGAAAGCCTTTTTCAAACACGCTCTAGAGCAAACGATATTTAATCAATATTATAGCGTTAACGTGGAAAAGTGTCAATAAAGTTCACAGAAAACCAGAGAATTGCGGCGCGAAATCATGCAAAGCATGATTCTTTTGCATCGCGAAGCGTGTTACTGGTCACGGAGGGAACAGTAACACGTTGAATTAAAAGAGGTGGGAAAAAGAAAGGGATAACTGGTCAAAAAGTGGATTTTGTGGTAAGATATGCAGAACAAAAGTGTACTGAGAAAGAAAGGAGGAGGTTGAAAATAGTGGAACTAAATAAGGAAAATATGAAAAAGATAAGGTGGCTGATCGCTTTTTCAGTACTTCTGTATCTGGGAGTGCAGAATCTGGATGTGGTGCTGAAGTATGTGAAAATTGTGTGGGGACTTCTTCTGCCATTTGTGTTGGGTGGAGCTATGGCGTTTGTGCTGAATGTACCTATGGCATTTATTGAGCGGCATGTTTTTGGAAAAGCAAAGGAAAAAGAAAACAGGAGGGGACGTGCAGCAGCAAAATTTGCAAGACCGGTGAGCCTGATCTTTTCCATTGTTCTGGTGGTGCTGGCGATTCTCGTTGTAGTACTGATTGTGGCACCGGAGCTTGGAAGAACTCTGGTAAATGTTGTGAAAAAGGTGGAAGAAGATATTCCGTTAGTTCAGAAATGGCTGACAGATACCTTCCAGAGTGATTCTGAAATTGTGAAATGGGCATCTACCATAGAAATTGATCCGCAGAAAATTATTGATTCTATTGTGAGCGTTTTGAGAAGTGGGGCGGACAATCTGGTATCCTCCACTATTACCGTGACTATGGGACTGGTGAGTATGGCTATGAATTTTGCAATTGGTTTTGTGTTTTCCTGTTATGTGCTCCTTCAGAAAGAGAAGCTGGGCAGGCAGGTCCTGAAAGCGGCTTATGCGATCTTACCTGTGAAAACAGTGGAATATCTGGGACATGTTTGTACACTGGCAAGTAAGGTGTTTTCAAGCTTTATTACCGGGCAGTGCATAGAGGCGGTGATCCTGGGAAGCATGTTCTTTGTTTCCATGACGATCGGAAGATTTCCATATGCAATGCTGATCGGAGTGCTGATCAGTTTTACGGCGCTGATTCCTGTGTTTGGCGGAATTATTGGATGCTGGGTGGGATTTTTCCTGATTTTGATGGTAAGTCCTCTGAAAGCTTTGGCATTTCTTATATTGTTCTTGATCCTGCAGCAGATTGAGGGAAATCTGATCTATCCTCACGTAGTTGGAAACTCTGTGGGACTGCCGGCAATCTGGGTACTGGTTGCAGTGACTCTGGGCGGAAATCTTATGGGAATTGTGGGAATGCTGATTTTTATTCCGTTGGTGTCTGTAATTTATACATTGTTTAAGGAATGGGTGTCTGAGAGGCTGGAGCAGAAGAAGGTAAAAATCAGTTGAGAAAATTTTTAATGAGCGCTGGTTGCTAAATAAAATAAGCGCTGGAAAATAATTGGTTTACATAAAACAAAAAATCTGCAAAAAAACATCTCCGGGAGGATTAAGAACTTCCGGAGATATTTTTTGCTTATTTTTATGAAGATCAGTCGTTGGTCTGTTTCTGACTTTCTACTTCTGCAAGCTTCATTGCACGAACTTTCAGCGGCAGACCGAACAGAGTGATGAATCCGTCTGCATCATGGTGATCGTACATATCACCTGTTGTGAAGGAAGCAAGAGATTCATTGTAAAGGCTGTATGGAGAAGTGGTTCCGGCTTTGATGATGTTGCCTTTATAAAGTTTGAATTTTACTTCACCAGTTACATATTTCTGTGTGGACTCTACGAATGCCTGGATTGCCTCACGAAGTGGTGTGAACCATTTTCCTTCGTAAACAACCTGAGCCAGCTGGCTGCCAAGTTTCTTCTTGGTTTCCAGAGTTTCACGATCAAGGATCAGCTCCTCAAGCTGTTCATGTGCTTCCATAAGGATTGTTCCACCAGGAGTCTCATAAACACCACGGGATTTCATACCTACAACACGGTTCTCAACGATATCGATAATGCCGATTCCGTTCTCGCCGCCAAGCTTGTTCAGTTCTGTGATGATCTCGGAAACTTTCATTGCCTTTCCATTTAAGGTCTTTGGAACACCTGCCTCAAATGTCATGGTGATTTCGGTCTCTTTATCCGGAGCTTTCTCAGGTGTTACGCTGAGTACTAACATATCATCATAGTTTGGAGCCTGCGCCGGATCCTCAAGCTCAAGTCCCTCATGGCTGATGTGCCACAGGTTACGGTCACGGCTGTAGCTGTGTTTTGCATCGAATGGAAGATTGATACCATGAGCCTGGCAGAACGCGATCTCGTCTTCACGGGACTGCATGGTCCAAACGTCTGTCATACGCCATGGAGCAATGATCTTGATGTCTGGTGCAAGAGCTTTGATTCCAAGCTCAAAACGGATCTGGTCATTTCCTTTACCAGTTGCGCCGTGACAGATTGCAACAGCGTTCTCTTTTCTTGCGATCTCAACCAGTTTCTTGGCAATAGCAGGACGTGCCATGGAAGTACCAAGAAGATATTTGTGCTCATATACAGCACCTGCCTCAACACACGGCATAATATAGTTGTCGCAGAAGTCATCTACGATATCCTCAATATATAATTTGGAAGCTCCGGAAAGCTTTGCTCTTTCCTCAAGTCCGTCCAGCTCATTTCCCTGTCCGCAGTTAACGCAGCAGCAGACAACATCATAATCAAATGTTTCTTTCAGCCACGGAATCAATGCTGTGGTATCAAGTCCGCCTGAATATGCAAGTACAACTTTTTCTTTCATAATATTTACCTCTTTTCTTTTATCCCTCTGAAACAGATAGGGTTATAAAGCATATTAAATTTTGAATAAATATTCATCGTGATAACGGCTCTTACGTTCTGTACGTTATTCACAAAGAATAATATACAACAATACTCATAAATATGCAATAGTAAATTTGAAAAAAATTTATAAAAACTTTGCATAAAAATGCATCATATAATAGGTAAATACGCGTTGAAATGCACAAAAAAAGATAGATTGAATGGAAAATAAGGAAAAAATGACTATTGCATAATATGCAAAGAAGATGTATAATTCATTCATCATTGTTTATAAAGCACATGTTACTGTTCACTCCGTTCACAAAACGGACATTGTTGCCAGTGAACAGAGTAACAAGTATGAGTTCTAGAGCCTGTTTGAAAAAGCATGCTTTTGACACCATAATAATGGAGGACACTAAAATGATAAAAGCTGGAATTATTGGAGCAACCGGTTATGCGGGAAATGAAATTGTACGTCTCCTTCTGGGACATAAAAATGTGGAAGTAGCATGGTATGGATCCAGAAGCTACATTGATAAAAAATATGCAGGAATTTATCAGAACTTTTTTAAGCTGGTAGATGCAAAATGTATGGACGATAACATGGAAGCTCTGGCAGATGAGGTTGATGTGATTTTCACTGCAACACCGCAGGGGCTGTGTGCTTCTCTTGTAAATGAGGGAATCCTTTCCAGAGCGAAAGTAATTGATTTAAGTGCAGACTTCCGTATTAAAGATGTGAAGAAATATGAAAAATGGTACGGAATTGAGCACAAATCCCCTCAGTTTATTGATGAAGCTGTGTACGGATTATGTGAGATTAACCGTGAGGACATCAAAAAAGCCCGTCTGATCGCGAATCCGGGATGCTATCCAACTTGTTCTACACTTTCTATTTACCCATTGTTAAAGGCCGGAATGATTGATCCGAACACGATTATTATTGATGCTAAATCCGGAACGACGGGTGCTGGAAGAGGGGCTAAGGTTGATAATCTTTATTGTGAAGTAAATGAAAATATCAAGGCTTACGGTGTTGCCACACACAGACATACACCAGAGATCGAAGACCAGTTAGGATATGCCTGCGGACAGGAAGTGACCATTAATTTTACCCCGCATCTTGTTCCAATGAACAGAGGCATTCTGGTTACAGCATACGCTTCCCTGACAAAGGATGTGACCTATGAAGAAGTAAAAGCTGCTTATGATGCATGCTATGAGAATGAGACATTTGTGAGGGTTCTGGATAAGGATGTGTGTCCGCAGACAAAGTGGGTAGAGGGCAGTAATTACGTGGATGTGAATTTCAAGATCGATCCGAGAACCCACAGAATCATCATGATGGGAGCTATTGACAACCTGGTAAAAGGTGCTGCCGGACAGGCAGTTCAGAATATGAATCTGATGTTTGGGTTTGATGAAGCGGAAGGATTATTACAGGTTCCGATGTATCCGTAAAAGTGAAATTGGAGACAGGCTCCGGGCCTGATTTCAGGACTGAGTTACATTGAAAAATAAACATATAATTTGCCTGATCGGGCAAAGGAGGAGTATCAATATGGAAATAATTACAGGTGGTGTTACCGCAGCAAAGGGGTTTAAAGCAGCTGCGGCAGCAGCAGAAATTAAATACAAAGGCCGTACAGATATGGCCATGGTTTACAGTGAAGTTCCATGTGTTGCAGCTGGCACTTTTACAACAAATGTGGTGAAGGCAGCTCCTGTAAAATGGGATCAGAATGTGGTCTATAATCACCCATCTGCACAGGCTGTGATCTGCAACAGCGGTATTGCAAATGCATGTACCGGAGCAGAAGGATATGGCTATTGTAAGGCGACTGCTGATGCAGCTTCTGAGATACTTGGAATCCCTGCAGATAGCGTGCTGGTTGCATCTACAGGCGTGATTGGAATGCAGATTCCGATTGACAGAATTGTAAATGGTGTAAAGGCTATGGCTCCGAAGCTTGACGGTTCTTTAGAGGCCGGAACAGAGGCAGCCAAGGCTATCATGACTACAGATACCGTAAAAAAAGAGGTTGCTGTACAGATCGAAATTGGTGGAAAAACAGTAACAGTTGGCGGTATGTGCAAGGGATCCGGAATGATCCATCCTAATATGTGTACCATGCTTGGATTTGTCACAACAGATGCTGCAATTTCCAAGGAAATGCTTCAAAAAGCACTAAGTGCAAATATTAAAGATACCTTTAATATGGTTTCTGTAGATGGCGATACTTCCACAAATGACACTGTTTTGCTCCTTGCAAACGGCATGGCAGGCAACCCTGAGATCACAGAAGAGGGTGCTGATTTTGATAAATTTATGGAGGCTTTGAATTATATTAATACCTGTTTATCAAAGAAAATTGCAGGTGACGGAGAGGGTGCGACTGCACTTTTTGAAGTGAAAATTGTGGGCGCTAAGACAAAAGAAGATGCAGTTACGCTTAGCAAATCCGTAGTAACTTCTTCTCTTACAAAGGCTGCAATTTATGGTCACGATGCAAACTGGGGACGGATTTTGTGCGCTATGGGATACTCTGGAGTGCAGTTTGATCCGGAAAAAGTTGACCTGTATTTTGAGAGCCGCGCAGGAAAATTAAAGATTATTGAGAACGGTGTTTCAACAGGATATGATGAAGCAGAGGCAACCAGAATCCTGTCTGAGGATGAGGTAACAGCTATTGCAGATGTGAAGATGGGTGACGCAAAAGCAACTGCATGGGGCTGTGATCTTACTTATGATTATGTGAAAATTAATGCAGATTACCGTTCTTGATATTAAAGCTTGAGAGTGTGTAAATTAGATGCCAGAGGAAGACTGAAAGGCATGCAGTTGTAGGACTTTTGTAACATAAAGATATAGGAAAGAAAGGTTAAGAGAAAAAATGGTAAATCAGAAATATCTTGATAAGGCAGAGGTACTGATTGAGGCGCTTCCTTACATACAGCGTTTTAACCGTAAAATTGTTGTAATAAAGTATGGCGGAAGTGCTATGCTGGATGAAAAATTGAAGGCGAATGTAATTAAGGATGCAGTTCTCCTGAAACTGGTTGGATTTAAGCCAATTATCGTACATGGTGGCGGCAAGGAAATCAGCAAATGGGTTGGAAAAGTAGGCATGGAGGCTAAGTTTATCAATGGTCTTCGGGTAACAGATTCCCAGACAATGGAAATAGCAGAAATGGTCCTTGCCAAAGTAAACAAAGAACTTGTTTCCCATGTGGAATCTCTTGGCGTACAGGCTGTTGGTATCAGTGGAAAAGACGGTGGATTGCTGAAATGTAAAAAGAAATATTCCAATGGAGAGGATATTGGATTTGTAGGGGATATTACAGAAGTAAACCCGAAAATTCTTTATGATCTGCTGGAAAAAGATTTTCTTCCGATTGTTTTTCCAATCGGATTTGATGATAATTATGACAGCTATAACATTAATGCAGATGATGCAGCCTGCGCAATTGCAGAGGCTGTACATGCAGAGAAGCTTGCATTTCTTTCTGATATTGAGGGAGTTTATAGGGATAAAGATGATCCGTCATCTCTGATTTCTGAGCTTCATATTCAGGATGCCAGAAAACTGATCGAGGATGGATATGTTGGCGGCGGAATGATTCCGAAGCTGAATAACTGTATTGAAGCAATTGAGCATGGTGTTAACCGGGTTCATATTCTTGATGGAAGAATTCCTCATAGTTTACTGTTGGAAATCTTTACAAACAAAGGTATCGGAACTGCTATTTTAAGAGAGGATGGAGAGAAATATTACCATGAACATGAATAATCAGATGGAAGAAGCGGAGTCCAGTATTCTTCATACATATAATCGTTTTCCAGTTGTTTTTGAACGTGGAGAGGGTGTGCATCTTTTTGATTCCGAAGGCTCCAAATATCTGGATTTTGCAGCAGGAATTGCTGTAAATTCGCTTGGATATCATTATCCTGGATATGATGAAGCACTGAAAGAACAGATTGATAAGCTGACTCATATTTCTAATTTGTATTACAATGAGCCAATTATCGAAGCTGGCGCAAAGCTGGTAAATGCAAGCCGCATGGACAAGGCTTTCTTTACAAACAGTGGTACAGAGGCTATTGAAGGTGCATTAAAGGCTGCGAAAAAGTATGCTTATGAACGTGACGGACATGCAGATCATGAGATCATTGCCATGAATCATTCTTTCCATGGCAGATCTATTGGAGCACTTTCTGTCACTGGAAATGCACATTACCGTGAGCCTTTTGAGCCGCTCATGGGTGGTGTGAAATTTGCTGATTTCAATGATCTTGAGAGTGTAAAAGCCCAGGTTACAGATAAAACATGTGCAATTATTATGGAGACCGTACAGGGAGAAGGCGGTATTTATCCAGCGGAAAGAGAGTTTCTGGAGGGCGTTCGCGCACTGTGTGATGAGAAAGATATTCTCCTTATTCTGGATGAAATCCAGTGCGGAATGGGACGTTCCGGATATTATTTTGCATGGCAGGCATACGGTGTACAGCCGGATATTATGACCTGTGCAAAAGCGCTTGGATGCGGTGTTCCTGTTGGTGCATTTGTGTTGAGTAAGAAGGTTGCACAGGCTTCTTTGAAGCCGGGAGACCATGGTACAACTTATGGCGGAAATCCGTTTGTATGTGCGGCTGTAAGCAAGGTTTTTGACATTTATGAGAAGGATATGATCCTTACTCATGTACAGGAATTAACCCCATATCTTGAAAAAAAACTGGATGAACTTGTGGAAAAACATGAGTGTGCTGCAGCAAGAAGAGGTATGGGATTCATGCAGGGAATCGTCATTGCAGGACGACCTGTAGGAGAGATTGTTAAGAAGGCTCTGGAGAAGAAACTGCTGGTTATTTCTGCAGGAAGCGACGTGCTTCGTATTGTGCCTCCGCTTGTGATTACCAAGGCGGATATCGATGAAATGGCGGAGATTTTGGATGAATGTCTGGCGTAAATCAGGGCTGGAGTTTTGGTGAAAAAATAGGTGAAAATTAAAAAAGATTCACTAAAAAAGCATTGTAGGTTGATTTTAAGCTATAAATGAGAATAAAATGACAGAAAAAAGGTACTTTGAAATGGTTTTCAGGTACCTTTTTTCTATTGCTCAAGATTCTGTTTTAAAAAATTATTCCGGCAATCGCCCATAAATCCTGACATACATCTTGTCAAAAGTTGGGGGATGGAACTTTTTACACTGTATAGAGTACAGCTGCTTAAAAGCTTTTTGTGAATTTACTCTTCTGCGAAGTCGAATTCGTCTTTAAATTTCTCTTTGAAAATGTCAAAAACAGCGGTGAGAATGTCATCGTCATCAACGAAAACATAGCTCTCGTTTTCTTCATTTCCGTCGTCCTCAACCTGAAGAATCAGTACTTCTTCATCTTCGTTCTCGTCCTCACCTTCCACGTCCTCTACAGGTGGGAGAAGAACTGCGTAGCGCTTTCCTTCATACTCAACAAGGTCCAGGAACTCAAAATCCATGTCTTCCCCGTTTTCGTCGGTGAGGGTGATGATCTCGATTTCCTCTTCTGCTGGGGTACCAATGTTCTTTTCGTCTGCCATTGTGATTCTCCTTTCAAGTTGACATGCCAGCCCGGCTGTCATATTTGTTGAAAATATTATATCAATTGTGAGAGCTGTTGAATAGATGGAAAATATAGAAAATTTCGAAAATATTTTTGCATAATGTCAGAAGAAAGACTGGAAAAGCGGTTTTCAGTAGAGATATAACAGGATTGCAAGGTTGTTTTGGGAAAATATAAAAAACCTGTTGACAAGTAAAGTTGTCAATGATATTATGCAAATACAAGGAATGACAAATAAACTTGTCATAATGACAATGAAATAAGTCATTTCAAAAAAATGAATACACTACGAATGAGAAAGGAGCCTTTGAAATGGCGCTGGAGAATCGATTGAAGGAATATCGTGCCAGGCTTGGAATCAATCAGGCGGACATGGGGAAACTGGCTGGTGTGTCCAGACAGACGATCAGCCTGATTGAGAGGGGAGACTATTCACCTTCAGTGACGCTGGCTTTGAAGCTGGCGAAGATCTGTCAGGTGACAGTGGAAGATATTTTTACTTATACGGAGGATGGAGAAGATGAATAAGGGAAAATCTAAGAAGAAAATGAATTCCTATTTAAAAATGGTACTGATTATGCTGGCTGGTGGTGTTGTTGGAGGAATTTTTGGCTTTGTTACATCATACACTGGGGAGAATTCTATAGCAGCTATTGGGCATGGGATGAATGCATTTCTTTTGGCTGTACGTGATCATACAGTGCTGCTGGAATGTATCTGCGGTGCGATCTGTATTATGATCTGTGAGATCCATTTTGGAAAGATGAAGAGAATGGGAAGCCAGATACAGGATGCAGAGGATGAAGAATATCATGAATTGCAGTATCATATTGAAGTGTCCTCCAGCTGGGGGATGATTGCGAGTACAGTGGGAACTGTTCTTATGATGCTGCTTATTTCACCAGGATACTCTATGAAATATATTGAGAGCCAGAGTGACGGTGAGATATGGATGTTCTTAGCAGGACTGGTTGTGTTTGTGGGAATGGTTGGATATTTTGGTATGTGGCAGATTCGCTATATAAAGCTGGTTCAGAGAATTTATCCGGATAAGAAAGGTGATCCTACTTCTATAAACTTTCAGGAGCAGTGGCTTGCAAGCTGTGACGAAGCAGAGAAGGAAGAAATTTACGAAGCAAGCTATAAGACTTATCTGCTGACTGGAAAGGTACTTCCTTTTTGCACATTGGTAGCCATGCTGCTTCATATGGTATGGAATACGGGCGTTCTTGCTATTATCATTCCTGCTTTTCTCTGGATCTTATCGGCGTCTAATTACTGCCGGTGCTGCGTTACGAAAAAAAGCGAAAAACTTGCGAAGTGAATGAATCTTTGAAAAATACATATAATACTATTATGGAGGTGCCTGCTGCAAGTGCACCTCCTTTTCTTCCCGGGAAAGGGAGTATCCTTTTGGAGGCTGTCAGAACATCGATTGGCTTAGAGCGTGTTTGAAAAATCATTCCTGCAATCTGCACGCCCCACTTTGCGGTATATTTCACTCGAATTCGGTTGCCGTAGCCCGCTACGGCGCCCTCATCCGGGCGAAATCTCCCACAAATTGTGACGCACATCTTGCAGAAAGCCTTTTTCAAACACGTTCTAGAGAAAGAATCTGGAAGTATAGGATAGTTTATGGAGGTATTGTATGTGGGGATTTCTTGTAGCGTTGATATCTGGTGCATTGATGAGTATTCAGGGCGTTTTTAACACAGAGATGACTAAGCAGACCAGCTTGTGGGTATCCACCGGCTGGGTACAGTTTTCTGCGTTTCTGGTCTGCGTGTTGGCGTGGATTTTTACCGGGAGGGACAGTGTTGGCGCGTTGTGGCAGGTGGAGAATAAATATACTTTACTTGGCGGTATTATCGGAGCATTTATTACCATAACTGTCATTCAAAGCATGGGAAGTTTAGGTCCTGCAAAGGCTGCTATGCTGATTGTAATTTCCCAGCTGGCAGTTGCCTATATAATTGAATTATTTGGTCTGTTTGGTGTAGAAAAAGTGGATTTTCAGTGGCGAAAACTGATCGGCATGGCTGTGGCGATTGTAGGAATTGTCATATTTAAATGGGAGAAATAAGGCAAATAGATAAAAGACTGATAAAATTTAGAAATGGTATTGTAAAAAATGTAAAGTTTCGTTAAAATAGATTAGGTAAAGCATGAGTGGAGGGGAACCTGCGCATAAAGCGAAAGGGGAACCTGCATGGGAAGAAAAATAAAATACAGATGTGGAATCTGGACAGTTTTGTTCTTTCTCTGGACGGCGTCTGCAATGACAGGTTGCGCACGTCGGGAAGAGGTTTTTCTGGAAGAGATGGATTCAGATGAAGAGAACTCGAATAGAAAAGCAGGAGAAGAGAGCACTGCGTATGAGAATAACGTGGCGGCAGGGGAAAATCCCGAAAAACAGTCTGTTGTTTCAGATGCTGGATCAGAGGGGAATACAGAAAATTCAGCTTTGGATTTGCCACTAGAAACGCCAATTCCACAGAAAATATTCGTTGATGTATGCGGAGCCGTTGTAAATCCAGGCGTTTATGAGCTGGATGAAGGAGCACGTATTTTCCAGGCTGTTGATGCAGCAGGAGGATATTTGCCAGAGGCAGCCATAAATTATCTGAACAGAGCCAGAAGTATTGGAGATGGGCAGCAGATTTATGTGCCTACTGAGAAAGAAGTGGCTGAGAACCTGGAACTTGCTATGGCGAAAGTGCCAGAGGCATTGAACGATGGTGACAATTCTGGGAATTTAGGATTGGAAGAAATTCAAGGCAGCTCAGTGGAAAATCCATCGGGAACTGTTGGAAGAGATACAGGAAGTTTCGGAGATGGCGTAGGCGATGATACACGAATTAATCTGAATACTGCAGATGCCGGACAGCTTTCCACTTTAAGCGGAATCGGGCAGTCAAAGGCAGAAGCCATTGTTGCATACAGAGAGGAGCATGGAGACTTTGCTTCTATCGAAGAGATTATGAATGTAGAAGGTATCAAAGAGGGTACCTTTTCAAAGATAAAAGACAAGATATCAACTGGATAAGGGAGATTCTTAAATGAGCAGGAAAGTTTTGGTAGTAGATGATGAGAAACTGATAGTAAAGGGTATCCGTTTCAGTCTGGAACAGGATGGAATGGATGTGGATTGTGCCTACGATGGCGAAGAAGCCCTGGAGATGGCCAAAGAGAAGAAATATGACATTATTCTTCTGGATCTTATGCTTCCCAAGATGGATGGCTTTGAAGTATGCCAGCAGATCAGGGAATTTTCAAATGTTCCTATTGTAATGCTTACAGCGAAAGGTGAGGATATGGATAAGATCCTCGGCCTTGAGTATGGCGCGGACGACTATATCACCAAACCATTTAATATTCTTGAGGTAAAGGCAAGAATCAAGGCCATTATGCGCCGTGCAGGCAGCAATCAGGAAGAAAAAGACAAGGCGAAGACAATAGAGGCTGGTGACCTGAAGATGGATTGTGAGAGCCGTCGCGTGTTTATTTCTGGTAAGGAAATCAATCTGACTGCCAAAGAATTTGATGTGCTGGAACTTCTGGTGTTTAATCCCAATAAAGTGTACAGCCGTGAGAACCTGCTGAATATTGTAT
Source organism: Ruminococcus sp. Marseille-P328 (assembly GCF_964249465.1). NCBI lineage: Bacteria > Bacillati > Bacillota > Clostridia > Eubacteriales > Oscillospiraceae > Ruminococcus > Ruminococcus sp. Marseille-P328. Next base: position 42,091 of record NZ_CAXUBQ010000015.1, read on the forward strand.
GGGGATATGAATATCCTGGTGATGTTCGTACAGTGGATGTACATATCCGTCGTTTACGTGAAAAAATTGAGGCGAATCCCAGTGAGCCCAAATATGTACACACCAAATGGGGTGTGGGATATTATTTCCAGGCATAAGCCATGCCAGAGAAAAAGAAACCAAGCTTTTTAAAAAGTCTGCGTTTTCGTATTCTGATCATTCTGGTCATTCTGGGAATCGTACCAAGTGTCATTGTTGCTCATGTGATGGTGGCGGCCTATGAGAGCAAGGCTGTGGCTGTCCGTAAGCAGACTGTTGAGAAGCAGTGTGACATTCTGTGTAACCTGTTAATTAAAGAGAATTATATGAATGACTCCAGCTCGCAGGATGTAAACAGCAAGCTGGAGTTGTTGTCTAATGTGTATGACGGCAGAATTCTGTTAGTTGACAGGGATTACAGGATTATCAAGGATACCTATGGCGTAGATGAGGGAAAAACTTTGATCTCCACTATGGTGATCAAATGCTTCAAAGGTGAGGAAGCCAGCCGCTATAATAGTAAGACACAGAAGATTGAGATGGCTCTCCCTGTGAAAAGCCCGGAGGTGAAGCAGCTTCAGGGTGCTATGCTGATCAGCTTTTCCTCCAATGAAATTGCAGAGAATATTCTGGAGCTGGAACAGAAGAGTCTTCTGATCACAGGAATCATTATTGTGCTGGCGGTCCTTCTTGGATATGTGCTTTCTACGGTTCTTGTAAAGCCGTTTGCCAGAGTTACCAAGTCCATTGAGGATTTGACGGATGGATACCAGAATGAGGAGATTTCTGTCCCGGATTATACAGAGACAGCACTTATTACGGATGCGTTCAACAAAATGCTTTCCAGAATGAAGATTCTGGATGAGTCCAGAAATGAGTTTGTTTCCAATGTGTCCCATGAGCTGAAGACACCGCTTACCTCCATGAAGGTACTTGCCGATTCACTGGTGGGCCAGGAAGGGGTGCCGGAGGAGCTGTATCAGGAGTTTATGGGCGATATCACTGCAGAGATTGATCGGGAGAATAAGATCATCACAGACCTGCTTTCTCTTGTAAAAATGGATAAGAAAGCAGCTGATCTGAATGTGGAGCACCTGAATATCAATCAGCTTCTGGAGGATATCCTGAAGAGACTCCGTCCAATTGCAGATAAGAGGCACATTGATCTGATCCTGGACAGTTTCCGCCCTGTTGAAGCAGATGTGGATGAGGTAAAGTTTACTCTTGCCGTGAGCAATCTGGTTGAGAATGGTATTAAATACAATGTGGATGATGGCTGGGTTCGTGTAACCCTTGACGCTGACCATAAATATTTCTATGTGAAGGTTGCAGATTCCGGAATGGGCATTCCGGAGGAGTCCATCGGAAGAATTTTTGAACGTTTTTACCGTGTGGACAAATCCCATTCCAAAGAAATTGGCGGCACAGGTCTTGGACTTGCAATTACCAGAAGTGCTGTGACCATGCATCATGGAACTATTCAGGTGGCAAGTAAGGAAGGCGAGGGAACTACCTTTACTGTCCGCATTCCTTTATCATATATTCCGTAGGAGGTGCCAGATGAAGAAATTGTTGAGTACAGCGATGGCTCTGGTTCTGATCATTGGCCTTCTTACCGGATGCTCGGTGGAAAGCCAGGGAGAGAAGACTGAAAGTGTCAGCAATCAGTACTATCTATATTACCTGAACAAAGATGAAACGAAAGTAACAAAGACAAGATATTATCCGGAGCAGGAAAGTGCAGAATATATGCTCCAGGATTTAATGGGAATCCTGAATGGACAGGAGAGCAGCGGAGAGAACCTGCCTTTGCTTCCAGCAGGAGTTCAGCTGGTGACTTACCGCTTAAATGAATCCCTTCTGGAATTGGAGTTTAATGCTGATTACAGTAATATTTCCCGAACCAGGGAGATTCTGGTGCGCGCAGGTGTGGCAAGAACTTTTCTTCAGATTCCAGGAATCACCGGCATAAAGATTTTTATAGGAAATCAGGAGCTTACCGATTCCAAGGGACAGGCTGTAAGCTTGCTTGACGGCAACACTTTTGTAGAAATGTGGGGCTCTGATAAAGATGCGTATCGGTATGATACTTTTACTCTGTATTTTACAGACAAGACAGGAGAGCATCTTGTGGCAGAACAGAGAAATGTATATTATAAGAGAATTCTGCCAAGAGAGAGAGTAATACTGGAACAGCTTGCCAAAGGACCGATGGTGAAAGGGCATTATCCAACAATTCCGCAGAATACGGATATTCTGGGAATAGAGGTGTCTGATAATGTGTGCTATGTGGATTTTAGTTCCGCTTTTTCAGATTCAGGAATTGATATCCCGGTGAACACCATGATCTATTCCGTGGTAAATTCTCTTCTGGATACGACATCTGCTGATAAAGTGCAGATTTCAATCGAAGGTGATACAGAGGCTAAGTTAAGTGATGGAACATCTTTGTACAGTCTTTTCAGTAAAAATACAGATCTGATCCTGAAAGAGAATTAGAGCGTGTTTGAAAAAATCAATCAATAACGCTTATAAAATGAAATACTAAAGGAGTTTATAAATGACGAAAAGACCGCTTTGCATGGTGTGTCTGGTCTTGATGCTCCTTATGTGTGTGGCCGACCGGGCAGGATTTCCACTGATCAGAGGGAATCCTGTTCCGGAAAATGTGGACTCCTGGATCCGGGAACATCCCAAGGTCACAATCTGCGGAGAAGTGACACAGACCACAGAAAATGAATTTTCACAATCTGTTTATCTTAGCAATACATATCTGATTTATCAACCAAAGAAGAATCAATCAAAGGAAAATCAACCGAAGAAAATATCTATTGAAAATGTAAAAGTATTTTTTAAGAAAAAAGAAGATGTTCCGGCAGGAACTGTTGTTTTGATGTCTGGAAATCTGGAGAGAGTAGGTGAGATGCGAAATCCAGGAGAATTTGATGCCAGACAGTATTATGCCAGCCAGCATATTTTCTATTTTATGAAAAAGGCGGAATTGTTAAAAAAATCGGAAAATTATTCTGCTTATCGACAAGGTATGAATGATCTAAGGAAATATCTCAGTAAAGTTCTGAATGGAATTGGTGGAAAAGAAGCTGGGGTTTTTCAGGCAATTGTTCTCGGGGATAAAAGCAGTCTGGATGAGGAAGTAAAGCTTCGCTACCAGATGGCTGGTATTGTGCATGTTCTGGCAATTTCGGGGCTGCATATCAGTGTGATTGGGATGGGAATTTATAATCTTCTGATGAAGACTGGAATGGGAATCTGGCCGTCTGGGATAATTGCCCTGCTGATTTTGCTTCAATACGGCGTGATGACTGGTGGAAGTGTGTCTACTATGCGTGCAGTCTGTATGTTTTTGATATCTGTAGGGGCGAAAATAACCGGAAGGATTTATGATCTGCCAACGGCGCTGGCTGTTTCGGCTATGTTAATTCTTGGAGATTCAGGAGCATATTTATATAACAGTGGGTTCCTTTTGTCATTTAGCGCGGTAGCAGGAGCTGGCGTAGTGGTTCCTGCATTAACAAAGAGTATGGATTTATCCCGTATTGAAAAAGGGGAAAATGTGCGGAGAAAAAAGAGTGTATGGAAAAGACATGCTGGAAAAAAGTTTAAAAATATTTGCTGTATGATTTTAGGAAAACATACAGGGCAAATATATGAAAAATTTGCCGGAGGTTTTTGCAAAGCAAATCTGGCTTTAGGCGCATCTATAGGAATACAGCTGACCATGCTTCCTGTTTCCTTATATTTTTTCGGAGAAGTTTCACTGGTTGGAATTTTTTTAAATTTGCTGGTGCTTCCTACAGTAGGAGTTGTTCTGGGAAGCGGAGTTATTGGATTGCTTGCTGGGTGTGTAAGCTTTTCCGTTGGGCGTGTTGTGATTTTGCCTGGAAAGGTTCTTGCTGGAATTTATGAAGAGTTATGTAAACTATCTGGGAATCTGCCTTTTGGCATCTGGATCACAGGACAACCAAAGCTGTGGCAGGTGGCTGTATATTATATTTTGTTTGCAGGAGCAGTCTGGATACTTACACAGAAAGGGAAGAGGAAGAGAAAAATAATTGCTTTCGTAGTTGTATGCCTGGCCATGTCTATTCTTATATGGCGTGAGCCGGAACCATTTTCTGTCAGCTGTCTGGATGTGGGACAGGGCGACGGGCTTGTGCTGCGGACGCCGGAAGGGAATTGCTTTCTGGTGGATGGTGGAAGCACAAACAAATCAGGTGTGGGACAATATCAGGTTTTACCGTATCTGAAAAATCAGGGGATTTCTCAGATTGATGGAATTTTTATATCTCATACAGATCAGGATCATATCAGTGGTGTACAGGAAATATTGGAGATGGCTGTAAAAAAACTGAATTCAGTAAAATTGGGATGCTTGTATCTGCCTGAGTGGGAAAATCCTCCTGCTGCATGGGAAAAACTGAAACAGACAGCAAAAGCGGCCGGAATTCCAGTGAGAACCCTGAAGGAAGGAGACTGCCTGAATGCAGGTAAATTGCAATTGCAGATAATTGCTCCTGCTGTCAGCGCTTCTGGCGCAGACGTAAATGAAGATGGTATGGTGATTAAAGTAAAATATGAGGAGTTTCTTGGCCTTTTGACAGGTGATATCGGGGAAGAAACGGAAAAGAAATTGCTGGAATTGGGAATGTTGGAAGATGTGGACTTTTTGAAGGTGGGACACCATGGCTCCCATTACTCTACCTGTCAACAGTTTCTTGATACAGTGCGCCCGGAATATGCTGTGATTTCCTGCTCTTCTACCAATACCTATGGCCACCCGTCACCGGAAATTACGAAACGCCTGGAAGAAACCGGGTGCCAGACCAGTTTTACTATGGAGAGCGGTGCTGTGAAAGTTTGCTGGGAGAAAGAGGGGATAAGGATTAAGAAATTTTTGGAAAAGGGAAATAGTATGTAGAGCGAAAAAGGCACTTTTATAAAGACACAATTTGTGGTATGGTTTAGTAGAATGTCGAGTACAGCTCTATCACCCTGGCTGAAAGAGTCTGGGGGGCTACTGGTCAGATCGTGAATAGTAACCTTGGGGGAATGTCCTGACCGACAAGAAGATGACAGGAGCGTATATTTTGAAGAATATCCAGGAAGATATAAAGACGGGCAATTTTAAACAGGCGTATTTGCTGTATGGTGAGGAAGCTTACCTGAAACAGCAGTATAAACATAAACTGGTGCAGGCGCTAAATCCAGAAGATGACACCATGAATTTTAATCATTATGAGGGTCGGAACATTGATGTGAAGGAACTGATCGACCTTTGTGAGACCATGCCTTTTTTTGCAGACCGTAGGGTGGTTTTGTTGGAAGATACCGGCTTTTTTAAGAATAAATGTGATGAACTGGCTGATTATATGAAAGAACTGCCAGACTATCTTTGCCTTATTTTTGTAGAAAATGAGGTGGATAAAAGAAACCGTATGTATAAAGCCGTAAAGGCAGCAGGTAGAATCGGAGAATTTGTGCAGCAGGATGAGAAAACGCTAATGCGCTGGGCTGCCGGGCTTCTGAAAAAAGAAGGCAAGATGATCACCCAGCGGGATATGGAACTCCTTCTTACCATGACTGGCGTGGACATGGGAAACCTGCGGATGGAACTGGAAAAGATAATTTCCTATACCGGTGACCGGGATGTGGTAACGGGAGAGGATATTCAGCAGGTTTGTACCACTCAGACCCAGAATAAGATTTTTGATATGGTCCGGGCAGTAACGGAGAAAAATCAGAAGAGAGCACTGGATCTGTATTATGATCTTCTCACGCTGAAGGAGCCCCCGATGAGAATCCTTTTTCTTTTGGCGAAACAGTTTCGCCAGCTGCTTCTGGTAAAAGAATATGCAGAAGAAGGAATCCCTCAGCCGGTGATGGCATCAAGACTGGGAGTGCCGTCTTTTGTGGTGAAAAATATTGCAGTCTGTGCAAGATCCTATAGAATCAGTGAACTTCGTCAGGCAGTGACGGATTTTGTGGATGCAGAGGAAGCTGTGAAGACAGGCAGATTGCAGGATGTGCTTAGTGTGGAATTACTGATCGTGAAGTATAGTTCAGCCAGAAGATGACGTTTTGGTGCAGGCTATGATGTTTGCAAAAATAGGCAGTGGGCTGAACAGGAATGCAAAAAAATACAGAAAAAAGGCAGTCGATGACGGTTCGACTGCCTTAATTTTCACTTATAAGCTTATAACTAAAAATTCAGATATCTATTAGCCAATGCTGTTAACGGCTTTGGATAAACGGGAAACTTTTCTTGCGCAGTTGTTTTTGTGATAAACACCTTTGGAAGTTGCTTTGCTGATTGTAGAGATAGCCTCTTTTAATGCAACCTCTGCTGCTGCCTTATCGTTGTTTGCTACTGCCGCGTCAACTTTTCTGATGGAAGTCTTAACAGCAGAACGGATGGATTTGTTTCTCGCAGCTTTTGTTCTGTTAACTAAAATTCTCTTTTTTGCAGATTTGATGTTAGCCAATTCGTACACCTCCAATTCGTGAATGATGATTAATTTTTTGCATCATAAGAACAGACACGGGCGTTCCTATGAACATGCTTATATAGTTTATAATAATTACCTTGGATTGTCAATACATATTTTTACAAAAATGCTTGACATACATATTTTTGCAAAAAAGTGGGGAGATTATATAAAAATCGAAAGGTGTGGCTGTGAAAGGTATGAATTGCAATGAGAAATACATTTTGCACATAGAAAACAGCAGGGCGGAGCCGGTGATATGGGAGAATTTGGGAAAGTATGGAGGAACTGATATGCTGGGAACTTATAAGATCAGAACCGATTTGGCGGTAGAGGCAAGAGAACGCTTTACAGAGGACAATGTAGAAGTGCGCGGGGTGGAGGTTCAGGAAGATTATAATGAGGAAAAAGACATTCGAACCACTGTGGTGAAAATAACCACGGAAAATGGTGCCAGGGCGATGGGGAGACCTCAGGGGACATATATTACAATTGAATCGGAAGGGCTTTCAGCGCCAGATGAGGACTATCACAGGGAAGTGTCTGAAGAACTTTCCAGACATTTACGCCAGCTGATCGGTCTGGAAAAGGAAAAGTCCGTGCTTATTGTTGGGCTTGGAAATCCGGGTATTACGGCGGATTCATTGGGACCGGAAGTAATTGGGAATCTTCATATGACACGCCATCTGATCCGCGAGTATGGACTGAAAAGTACAGAAAAGCAGATTCTTCATGCAATCAGCGGAATTGTTCCAGGAGTAATGGGGCAGACTGGAATGGAAACTTCGGAAATCGTGGAGGGCGTGGTGGAAATAACACGGCCAGATGTAGTGATCGCTGTGGATGCTCTTGCCGCAAGAAATACCAGGCGCCTTAATCGGACCATTCAAATCACGGATACAGGAATTACTCCGGGATCAGGGGTGGGAAACCACAGAAATGGTCTTACAGAAGAAAATCTGAATGTAAAAGTGATTGGGATCGGAGTGCCTACGGTGGTGGATGCGGCGACTATTGTTCATGATTCTATGGCTCATTTGCTTGAGACACTGGACGAGGCCGAACAGAAAGAATTTTTGGAAGAAATGATTTCCCCACATCTTCATGGAATGTTTGTGACGCCGAAAGATGTGGACGAGACCATAAAATATCTGAGTTTTACGATTTCAGAAGGATTAAATATGACTTTTGCAGAGAGCTATTAGAGCGTGTTTGAAAAAGGCTTTCTGCAAGATGTGTGTCACAATTTGTGGGAGATTTTGCCTAGATGAGGGCATCGTAGCGGGCTACGGCAACCGAATTCGGGTGAAATCTCCAGCAAAGTGGGCGTGCAGATTGCGGGAATGATTTTTCAAACACGCTCTGGCGCATGAAGCTGATGTAAAGGTGGTGAACTGTGGAAAAATACTGAAAATATGGAAAGTTAGCCTAAAAAAAGAAACATACGGAGGAAAAATCTGTCATAGGATAACCTTAAAGAGGTGATTTCGTGACAAAAGTCCAGAAGGTTTTCTGCGTGTTTCTTTGTCTGTGTTTTTTTGCGGTTCTGGCTATGCTGCCAGGACCTTTTTCCATGCGGGAAATTGTGCATAATGTGTACAGGCAGTTTCCGTTCTATTATTTTACGGAGGAAAAAGCACAGGAAACCTGGATGGAAATGGATGGGGAAACTCTGGCTGAGATTGAGAAGAGAAATGGAGCATATTTAGAAGAAGTTGCAGAGAATGAGCGTAATTTGCGAGAGGAAAATGCAAAGAAATCCAAGGAAGCCAATCTGGAAAAAAACAGCAGTGTTTCTGAGGAAAGTAAAAAAATAAATAATACAGATAAAATAGAAAATAAAGATAACTCTGAGATGTCAGAAATCATAGAAAATAGTGAAAATCACTTAAATTCAGAAACTCAGCCTGCAAATACCCTTCCTCAGTCTAACATCGTTCTCCCGCATCCAATTCTGGATCTGTCCAGAGACAAGCTGTCGGATTACGATTATCTAATGAACAATTTTTACATTGTAGATGAGAACACAGATGCATCTGCCGTAAAAATAAATGCTGCTGAATTTCTGGCAGAGGATTTTTCCTTGAGTCATGGACCGTTGGAGCCGCAGATTCTAATTTATCACAGTCACTCCCAGGAAACGTTTTCCGATTCCAGGGAAGGAGAAGAGGAAGATACGATTGTGGGTGTTGGAAATTATCTGACCAGTTTGCTGTCAGAAAAATATGGTTATCAGGTGATCCATATAAAAGAAGCTTTTGATATGATGAGCGGAGAACTGGATCGGAATAAGGCCTATAATTATGCTTGTGATTACGTAGAAAAGGTTTTGGAAGAAAATCCGTCTGTGGAGGTGGTTATTGATCTGCACAGAGATGGCATCGATGAAGACAGACGGCTGGTAACTGAAATAAACGGAAAAGATACTGCGCAGATTCTTTTTTATAATGGCCTTAGCTACACGAATGCCCAGGGGAAGGTTTCTTATTTGCCCAATCCTTACATACAGGACAATCTTGCTTTTTCTTTTCAGCTGGAATATCAGGCGGCGTTGTATTATCCTGATTTTTACAGAGGGATTTACCTGGCGGGCTTGCGCTACAATCTTCATTTACGAAAAAGAGCCCTGCTTCTGGAAGCCGGTGCCCAGACAAATACGGTGCAGGAAGTAAAAAACGCCATGGAACCCTTTGCAGACATTTTGAACAGAGTGTTAAAGGGCTGCGGAACAGGATAAAAATAATATAATTTATCCCGTCAAGAACGTTACTGTGAACGGAGTGAACAGGAACCATATAAAAGGAAGTGACAAACAGATTTAATCTGTGCTATAATCTCTTGATAGAATAAACAGTATAGCATAACCAGAGGAGGAATGTCTGGAATGACAGACCAGAGTAAAATTCGAAATTTTTGTATTATTGCACATATTGACCACGGTAAATCTACACTGGCCGACAGAATTATAGAGATGACAGGACTTTTGACTGAGAGGGAAATGCAGGCCCAGGTTCTGGATAATATGGAACTGGAGAGAGAACGTGGAATTACCATCAAATCCCAGGCTGTCCGCACGGTATATCATGGAAAAGATGGAGAAGAGTATATTTTCAATCTGATCGATACACCTGGACATGTGGATTTTAACTATGAAGTTTCACGAAGCCTTGCAGCCTGCGACGGTGCCATCCTTGTAGTTGACGCTGCACAGGGAATTGAAGCGCAGACGCTGGCAAATGTTTATATGGCACTGGATCATGATCTTGAGGTTATTCCAGTAATCAATAAGGTTGATCTTCCAAGTGCAGAGCCAGAGCGTGTTATCAATGAAATTGAGGATGTGATTGGACTTGAAGCCCAGGACGCACCGCAGATTTCTGCAAAAACAGGTCTGAATGTAGATCAGGTTCTGGAGCAGGTAGTGGCTAAGATCCCGGCACCTGCAGGAAATCCGGATGCACCGCTGAAGGCGCTTATTTTTGACTCCATTTATGATTCTTATAAGGGTGCCATTGTTTTCTGCCGAATGGTAGATGGAAAAGTCCGCAAAGGCACAACCATCCGTATGATGGCCACTGGATTTGTGGCAGAAGTTGTGGAAGTTGGGTATTTTGGAGCTGGGCAGTTTATTCCATGTGAGGAACTGACAGCTGGAATGGTAGGTTATATTACCGCCAGCATTAAGAACGTAAGAGACACTCGTGTTGGTGATACTATTACGGACAATAACCGTCCATGTGAGGAGGCTTTGCCTGGATATAAGAAAGTAAATCCAATGGTTTACTGCGGCCTTTATCCGGCTGACGGAGCGAAATACGGGGATCTTCGTGATGCTTTGGAGAAACTGCAGTTAAATGACGCCTCTTTATTCTATGAGCCGGAGACATCTGTTGCTCTTGGATTTGGTTTCCGCTGCGGATTTCTTGGATTGCTTCATCTGGAAATCATTCAGGAACGTCTGGAACGTGAATATGACCTGGATCTTGTTACTACAGCTCCAAGCGTTATTTACAAAGTACACAAGACAAACGGCGAAGTGATTGATCTGACAAATCCGACCAATCTTCCAGATCCATCTGAGATCGAATATATGGAAGAGCCAATCGTGAATGCTGAGATTATGGTAACTACAGAATTTATCGGTGCCATTATGGATCTTTGCCAGGAGCGCCGTGGTCAGTATCTTGGCATGGAATATATGGAAGAGACACGAGCTCTTCTGAAATATAAGCTTCCATTGAATGAGATTATTTACGATTTCTTTGATGCCTTGAAATCTCGTTCCAGAGGATATGCGTCTCTGGATTACGAACTTTGTGGTTATGAGAGAAGTGAGCTTGTGAAACTGGATATTCTGGTAAATAAAGAAGAAGTGGATGCCCTTTCTTTTATTGTGCATGCAGATACTTCTTATGAAAGAGGCCGCAAGATGTGCGAGAAGCTGAAAGATGAGATTCCGCGTCAGCTCTTTGAAATTCCGATCCAGGCCGCAATCGGAAGCAAAATCATTGCCAGAGAGACGGTTAAGGCTATGCGTAAAGATGTTCTTGCCAAGTGCTACGGCGGTGATATTTCTCGTAAGAAGAAACTTCTGGAAAAACAGAAGGAAGGTAAGAAGAGAATGCGCCAGGTTGGAAACGTAGAGATTCCGCAGAAAGCATTTATGAGCGTACTGAAACTGGATGAAAATTAATTGTTGTCAATCCTGTGGTGAAAAGCAATAAATAAAGGTGTCTGAGTGTGACTGATTGACATAAGATATATGCCAGCTGGCATCAGACGCGGAGGTATCCGATGAAAGCTAAGATACGTATTCTGACAAGAAGAATAAAGAGAAGTTATAAAAAAGACAGGGAACAGTGGATCAAGGGCGGGATTTTGACAGTGATCCTGCTGGTGATCGTAATTTTTGCAGGCAGCTGTGCATGTGGGAAGAAAACGGTGAAAGCACCAGACGCAGAGTCGCAGGGCGTAATGAAGATCACGCCGATTCCTACAGCAACACCTACGCCGGTACCTCGCCAGGTAAATAAAGATGCGGTAGCGCAAAGCGGAAGCGTGACTATGGTGAATGAGTATCTGGTTCAAAAAGAAGAGGGAAAGGCTGCAGGCAGCAGTAAGAGCGGCTCTTCAGAAGAGCAGACTGCTGCAGATTCGTCTGACAGCGGCAGTGATGCTACTGGAAATTCAACAGATGAAGAAACTGAGACCGGTAGTGGAGATTAATTTTACAGAAACAGCATTGTAAACAGAAGAAAATAAACAATGTGGAGAAAATCAGAATGGGAACAAAGAAGAATGGTTTGGAATTGTACCTTCACATCCCGTTTTGCATAAAGAAATGTGATTATTGTGACTTCCTGTCAGGTCCCTCTACCAGGGCCGGGCAGGAAGCTTATATTTATGCACTTTTACGGGAAATGGAGACGGTTTCAAAGAATCTGAAAAAACGTCCGGTAGATACAGTTTTCATTGGCGGGGGAACACCTTCTGTGCCGGAATGTGATGTAATGGAAAAGCTTTTACAGGGGCTGAGAGATTATTTTTTGTTTTCGGCGGATGCGGAGGTAACGATTGAAGCAAATCCTGGAACATTGACGCCTGAGAAACTTTCTATTTACAGAAAATACGGAATTAACCGGATCAGCATTGGCTTACAGTCGCCAAACAATAAGGAACTGGCTATGCTTGGAAGAATTCATAATTATGCACAGTTTCTGGAAAGCTTTCAGATGGCAAGAGCGGCTGGCTTTTCCAATATAAATGTGGATCTGATGTTTGCTATTCCGGGACAGAGTTATGACGGCTGGATAGAAAATCTTCAGACAGTGGCGGCACTTGGCCCGGAGCACATTTCAGCATATAGTCTTATTATTGAAGAGGGCACACCTTTTTTCAGAAAAAAGCTGGATTTGCCTGATGAAGATACGGAATACCGCATGTATGAAGATGTTGCTGCAGTTCTGAAAGAGTATGACTATCATCAGTATGAGATTTCCAACTATGCAAAAGCAGGGTATGAATGCAGACATAATGAAGGATACTGGCAGAGAAAGGATTATCTGGGGCTGGGGCTTGGAGCGGCTTCCTTATTGGGAATGGAGCGTTTTTCCAATACTGCTGATATGCAGGAATATCTGAAAAACAGCAGTGCACCAGAAAAAATTCGAAAAAACAGGGAACTTCTTACAAGAGAAGATGAGATGGCAGAGTTTATGTTTCTTGGACTTCGTATGACACAGGGCGTGTCCAAAAAGGAATTTCAGGAGTATTTCGGCACTGCAATAGAGAATATATATGGAGAAGTTCTGAAAAAATATAAGAAACAGGGACTGCTGTTGGAAGAAAGCGGCAGGATATTTTTATCAAGAGAAGGCATTCATGTGAGTAATGCAGTGATGGCAGATTTTTTGCTGTAAGTTTTGGTGGAAAAAGAATTTAGAAATGGTTGACGAACAAATGTTCTTGTGATATTCTTGAAGAACACATTAAGAAATATCTGAGCCGGAGGATTCCGGATCAGATCAGGATACAGGGAGTTACAGCCGGTGCTTTCCGGTTAAGAAATGGAGGAACAGATGGCAGCAGAGAATAAGAAACAGTTTATCAGAATCAGAGGAGCCAATGAGAATAACCTGAAGAATCTCAGTGTGGATATTCCCAGAGATAAGTTTGTAGTTCTTACCGGCTTAAGCGGATCAGGAAAGTCTTCACTGGCATTTGATACGATCTATGCAGAAGGGCAGAGAAGATATATGGAATCTCTGTCTTCCTATGCCAGACAGTTCCTTGGCCAGATGGAGAAGCCAGATGTGGAGAGCATAGAGGGACTTCCACCGGCTATTTCTATTGACCAGAAGTCTACTAACCGCAATCCCAGATCCACAGTAGGAACGGTGACAGAAATTTATGATTATTTCCGTCTTTTATACGCCCGTGTTGGTATTCCACATTGTCCGAAATGCGGCAAGGTGATCGCCAAGCAGACAGTAGACCAGATGGTGGATCAGATCATGGAATTGCCGGAGCGCACCAGGATCCAGCTTCTTGCACCGGTAGTACGAGGACGCAAGGGTACCCATGCGAAATTACTGGATCAGGCCAGACGCAGCGGTTATGTACGTGCGGAAATCGATGGAAATGTGTATGAACTTTCAGAGGAGATTACCCTGGATAAGAATATTAAACATACGATTGCCATTATTGTAGACCGTCTGATCGTGAAGCCTGGAATTGAGAAAAGACTTACAGATTCTCTTGAGACAGTATTGAATCTGGCTGACGGATTGGCTGTGGTGGATACCATGGACGGAAATTATATGAATTTCAGCCAGAGCTTTTCCTGTCCGGATTGTGGAGTCAGTATTGATGAGATCGAGCCAAGAAGTTTTTCATTTAATAACCCATTTGGGGCCTGCCCGGAGTGCCTTGGCCTTGGTTATAAGATGGAATTTGACCCGGATCTTATGATCCCGGATAAGTCTCTGAGCATTTCTGAAGGGGCTATTGTAGTAATGGGCTGGCAGTCTTGCACAGATAAGAGCAGTTTTACCAATGCTATTCTGAATGCCCTTTGCAGGGAATACGGTTTTGATCTGGATACACCTTTTAAAGATTATCCCAAGAAGATACAGGATATTATTCTGTATGGTACAGGCGGACATTCTGTGAAGGTTTATTATAAGGGACAGCGCGGAGAGGGTGTTTATGATGTGGCTTTTCCAGGCCTTATAAGGAATGTGGAACAGCGCTATAAAGAGACTGGCTCTGAATCTATGAAACAGGAATACGAGAGCTTTATGCAGATCACTCCGTGTAAAGCATGTAGGGGACAGCGACTGAAGAAGGAGTCACTTGCGGTCACGGTAGCGGATAAGAATATTTATGAAATTACCAATATGTCCATTGATAAGCTGAAGAGATTTCTGGCAGAAATGCAGCTGTCTCCGCAGCAGCAGCTTATTGGAAAGCAGATACTAAAGGAGATCAGAGCCAGAGTTGGGTTCCTGGCAGATGTAGGTCTGGAGTACCTTTCCCTGGCACGTGCCACTGGTACTCTGTCTGGCGGAGAGGCACAGAGAATCCGTCTTGCTACCCAGATCGGTTCCGGCCTTGTCGGGGTTGCCTATATTCTGGATGAGCCAAGTATTGGTCTGCATCAGAGGGATAATGATAAACTTCTTGGTGCTTTGATGCACTTAAGAGACCTGGGAAACAGTCTTATAGTGGTTGAACATGATGAGGATACCATGCGCGCAGCGGACTGTATTGTAGATATCGGACCCGGCGCAGGAGAACATGGTGGACAGCTTGTTGGAATGGGCACTGCTGAGGAACTTATGCAGAATCCGAAGTCCATTACAGGAGCATATCTCAGCGGAAAACTGAAAATCCCGGTTCCGGAAGTACGAAAGGAACCTACCGGTTATCTGACTGTTAAGGGGGCGGCAGAGAATAATCTCAAACATATAGACGTGGATATTCCTCTTGGAATTATGACCTGCATTACAGGTGTTTCCGGGTCAGGAAAGAGTTCTCTGATTAATGAAATCCTTTACAAACATCTTGCAAGGGATCTGAACAGGGCCCGCGTGATCCCGGGAAAGCATGATGAAATTATTGGAATAGACCAGTTGGACAAGGTAATTGCCATTGACCAGTCTCCAATTGGCCGTACACCAAGATCTAATCCTGCTACGTATACAGGCGTGTTTGACCAGATCAGAGATCTTTTTGCTGCTACAGCAGATGCCAAGGCAAAGGGGTATAAGAAAGGGCGCTTCAGCTTTAATGTAAAAGGCGGACGCTGTGAAGCCTGTAGTGGTGATGGTATTATTAAAATTGAAATGCACTTCCTGCCAGATGTTTATGTCCCTTGTGAAGTTTGCAAGGGGAAGCGCTATAATCGGGAAACTCTGGAAGTGAAGTATAAGGATAAGAGCATCTACGATGTACTGAATATGACAGTTGAGGAGGCAATGACGTTCTTTGAGAACGTTCCATCCATCAGAAGGAAGATAGAGACCTTATATGATGTCGGTCTTTCCTATATTCGTCTCGGACAGCCTTCCACCACTCTTTCCGGCGGAGAAGCACAGCGTATTAAGCTGGCTGCAGAGCTGAGTAAGCGCAGTACAGGTAAGACTATTTATATTCTGGATGAGCCTACCACTGGATTGCATTTTGCAGATGTTCAGAAACTGGTGGAGATTTTGCGTCGACTTTCGGATGGTGGAAATACGGTTGTTGTAATTGAACACAATCTGGACGTGATCAAGACCGCTGATTATATAATTGACATCGGACCGGAAGGCGGAGATGGCGGGGGAACAGTTGTTGCCAAGGGAACACCTGAAGAAGTGGCGAAGAATCCAGCTTCTTATACAGGACGTTATGTTGCGAAATATTTGAAGTGATTCTGATAATAAACCTCTTTCCAATTGAAGCATTTTTGTTTATAATGGTACGAAGACTATTAATTATGAAAAATCTATGAGACAATTATAAAGTCACATCTGCAGAATGTGATGTTTATGATTACAGTTCGGAATATGAATGGTAATCATTTATTGCACAATTCTTGCAGAGAAAGTGTGACAAAGTGTTTTGAGAGAAAGGGGAATTTAATGCCTGCCAGTGATATTGGAATTGACCTGGGAACCAGAAACAGTCAGGTATATTCCACTGGACGGGGGCTGGTAGTCAGTGAGCCGTCTGTAGTGGTTTATGATAAGAACTCAGAGAAAATAAAAGCAATCGGTGAGGAAGCCAGACAGATGACCGGACATGTTTCATCAAATATGGAAGTAATCCGGCCAATCCGCCAGGGAGTGATCGTAGATTATACGGTTATGGAGAAGATGCTGAAGTATTTCATTTCCAAGGCAATGGGTCGCCATGCCTTTCGAAAGCCTAGAATCAGTATCTGTATCCCCAGCGGAACCACAGAGATTGAAAGAAAGGCAGTAGAGGAAGCTACTTATCAGGCCGGAGCAAGGGAAGTGTTTCTTGTGGAAGAGCCGATTGCAGCTGCAATTGGTGCCGGAGTAGATGTGACGAAGCCTTTTGGTAATCTGATCGTGGATATAGGAGGCGGAACCACTGATGTTGCCGTGATTTCCATGGCTGGCTCTGTTGTGTCTGCTTCCGTAAAGGTTGCCGGAGATAATTTCGACCAGGCAATCATGAGCTATGTGAGAAAAAATCACAGCCTTTTTATTGGGGAAGAGGCCGCTGAGAACATAAAAATAAAAATCGGAACTGCCTGCCAGGAAGCATCTCCGCGGATGCTGGAGGTAAAAGGCAGAAATGTGATCACCGGACTTCCCAAGGTTGTAACTCTGACTTCAGAAGAAATCCGTATTGCATTGAGGGATGCTACCAATCAGATTGTGGAGACTGTGCACGGAGTGCTTGAGAAAACTCCGCCGGAACTGGCTGCAGATATTGTAGACAGAGGAATTGTTCTCACAGGTGGCGGAGCATTGCTCCATGGAATGGACACCCTCATTGAGCAGAAGACCGGCGTAAGCACTCTTACTGTGCAGGATGCTATGTCTGCGGTTGTGGTGGGAACCGGTAAATATGCGGAAGTAATTACCAGGATGGAAGAATAATCTGATTGCTTTGAAAAGCGTAAACAGTAACATATAATTGGGCTATTCTGTTTTGCAAAAGATAAAATATTATGTAAACTATAATGAAAAGGGTACTGCGTTCTAGAGCGTGTTTGAAAAAGGCTTTCTGCAAAGTGGGGCGTGCAGATTGCGGGAATACTTTTTCAAACACATTCTAGCAGTGCCCTTTGGTTAGTGCTGGCGGCAGGAGAAGAACAAATGAGTGAGAAAGTTACAGGCTATATAGATCATGTCATATTCCGCAATGATGAAAATGGATATACAGTTATGGTTCTTAAGACCGCGGATTCAGAGGAAGAGCTGACTTGTGTAGGAACATTTCCTGACGTTACACAGGGTGTGACCATTGAAGCTGAGGGACAGTTTTCCCAGCACCATATATACGGCAGACAATTTAATATCCAGTCTTATGCGGAAAAGGCACCAGAGGACACCCAGGCTATGGAACGTTATCTGGGTTCCGGAGCGATTAAAGGGGTAGGTGCAGCACTTGCTGCCAGAATTGTGCAGTGTTTTGGCGAGGATACCCTTAGAATAGTGGAAGAAGAACCGGAAAGGCTGGCGGAAGTCAAGGGAATCAGTGAGAAGAAAGCCAGAGAGATTGCAGTACAGGTGACTGAGAAGGCAGATATGCGAAAAGCCATGATGTTTCTGCAGAAATATGGCATTTCCCTGAATCTTGGAGCAAAGATATATCAGAAATATGGTCAGTCCGTATACAGTGTGCTTCAGGAGAATCCCTATCGTCTGGCAGATGATATCTCGGGAGTTGGCTTTAAAATTGCAGACACCATTGCGTCACGTATTGGTATACATGCAGATTCAGATTACAGGATCCGCAGCGGTATGATGTATACTCTTCTCCAGGCTTCAGGGGAAGGACATGTATATCTTCCGAAGGACGAACTGTTTGACAGAGCTTCCCAGCTGCTTCAGGTAGATGTTTCTTATATGGAGAAACATCTGATGGATATGGCAATTGACCGGAAAGTTGTTTTAAAAGAGAATGACAGAGAGGTACTGGTTTATCCAAGCCAGTATTACCGCTTGGAACTGAATACAGCAAGAATGCTCACTGAATTAAATATCCGTTATCCACAGAATGAGCAGATGATGGAGCGAAGAATTGCCCAGATTGAGAAAGAAACAGGTACTGTTTTGGAGGAAATGCAGAAGAAGGCTGTTGTAGAGGCTGCTGGAAATGGCCTTTTTGTACTTACAGGAGGACCAGGTACCGGTAAAACTACCACGATCAATGCAATTATTCGTTTTTTCGAGGGCGAAGGCGCAACTCTTCGTCTGGCAGCACCTACAGGACGAGCAGCCAAGCGAATGACAGAAGCTACAGGTTATGAAGCACAGACAATACATCGGCTTCTGGAATTGAACGGTGTGCCGGATGAGGATGGCAGAGAGTCTCAGGGTGTTCATTTTGAACGGAATGCAGAGAATCCGCTGGATACAGATGTAATCATTATTGATGAGATGTCTATGGTGGATATTTTTCTTATGCATTCACTGCTTCTTGCGGTGACTGCGGGAACCAGGATCATTCTGGTAGGAGATGAGAACCAGCTGCCAAGTGTAGGTCCTGGAAATGTGCTGCGGGATATTATTCAAAGCGGCGTTTTTCCAGTAGTAGAACTGAAGAAAATTTTCAGGCAGGCCTCTCACAGTGATATTGTAGTAAATGCACACAAGATCCATAACGGAGAGCAGGTTTCCCTTGATAACAAAAGCCGCGATTTCTTTTTCCTGAAGAGATATGATGCCGATATTATTATCCGCGTGGTCATCGCACTGATTCAGGAGAAACTGCCGAAGTATGTGGATGCAAGACCTTTTGAAATACAGGTTCTGACTCCAATGCGAAAGGGGCTTCTGGGCGTAGAGAGGATGAACCAGATCTTACAGAGATACCTGAATCCACCAGAATCAGGTAAAAAAGAGAAAGAAATTGGAGACCGGCTTTTCCGTGAGGGAGACAAGGTTATGCAGATTCGGAACAACTATCAGCTGGAATGGGAAGTCCGGGGGAAATACGGAATTCCTGTAGAAGAAGGGGTGGGCGTATTTAATGGAGATACTGGCATTCTGAAGGAAATCAATGAATTTGCAGAGACTGCCACTGTGGAATTTGAGGATGGCCGTTTCGCTGACTATTCTTTTAAGCAGCTGGAAGAATTGGAACTTGCCTATGCTATAACCATACATAAATCCCAGGGCTCAGAATATCCGGCAGTTATTCTGCCGCTCCTTTCCGGCCCCAAGATGCTGATGAACCGCAATCTTTTGTATACAGGTGTTACAAGAGCACGGAAATGTGTTACTGTAGTTGGAAGTGAGGAGACTTTCGGGGAGATGATCCGCAATGAGAAGCAGCAGAAACGTTACAGCTCTCTTTGGGCAAGGATACAGGAACTTTCTGGATCTGTTGTATCCAAGACGGTGTCCTCTGTGTCACAGGATTCTTAGGAACAGCCATCAGTTGATCTGTCTGGACTGTGCCGGAGATTTAAGACCTGTATCGGGGCCACGGTGTTACAAATGCGGAAAACCGGTAAATGGAGATGAAGAATACTGCAGGGACTGCGGCGCCCATCCAGGCGCTTTTGACCAGGGACGCGGGATTTTTCTCTATGATGACCGGATGAGATACTCTATAATGAAATATAAATATTTTGGTTGTCAGGAATACAGCCGCTTTTATGGAAAAGCATTGTATATCTACGGAAAAGATATGCTTGCATTATGGAAGCCGCAGATAATCATTCCGGTTCCGCTTCATAGAAGAAAGCAGCGCATAAGAGGGTTTAATCAAGCTGAACTTCTGGCGAAAGAACTGTCCCGTTATGCTGGGATTCCTGTAGATACTGCTATTCTAAAAAAGTGCCATGCTACCCGATCACAGAAAAAACTGGATGCGGCTGAAAGAAAGAAGAATCTTCAAAAAGCTTTTCAGGTTGTAGGAAATCCTGCAGGAATGCGTATCTTGCTTATTGATGATGTATATACTACTGGAAGTACCATGGATGTGCTGGCAAAGCTTCTGCTGGAAAAGGGAGCATCCCATGTATATTTTCTCACGCTGTGTATTGGAAACAACAGGTAAAAAAATGCTTTTCATGGCATGGGATATATGATACAATCATCCTGTATGAGTATAGCTTTTCAGCTTTAAAAGAAACGCATAAGGAGCCATTTATGATAAACGAAGAAAAAGTAAAGATAATGGACCGGCTTGCTGTATATGAGAAACAGGAAGGCAGAAAGTATCTTCCAGTAAGCAAGTACTACAGGAGTGACTATATTGGTCTGGCGCTGATTAAGAATTTCTTTCTTGTAACAATTGGATATGGATTGATACTGGCTGTGATTGCAGCGTATAATTTGGAATATCTGCTGGATAATGTGCACAAGATGGATCTGATCTCTCTTGGAGTTGTAGTCCTGGGGGGATATATAGGGATATTGGTATTATATTCTGTGCTGACATATATCCAGTACACTGTGAAGTACCATAAGGCGAAGAAGAGTGTAAAACAGTATTACACTCAGCTGACGAAATTAGAGAAAATCTATACTCGTGAAGAAAAGAAATTCGCAGGACGTGAAATGTCAGGAGGATATAGAAAATGACAGCATTACTTGAGTTAAAGCA
The DNA here is from genome assembly GCF_964249465.1 of Ruminococcus sp. Marseille-P328. NCBI lineage: Bacteria > Bacillati > Bacillota > Clostridia > Eubacteriales > Oscillospiraceae > Ruminococcus > Ruminococcus sp. Marseille-P328. The sequence continues at coordinate 62,913 of NZ_CAXUBQ010000015.1, forward strand.
GAAAATAAAAGAAATATACGGACAGTATGAAATGTATATCCTGCCTGTAATGAAGTTTGTTCTTGCACTGGTTTATTTCCTGTGGATCAATGCGAATATGGGATATATGTCTCGCCTGAATAATGTATTTTTAGTACTGATCCTGGCATTGATCTGTTCCATTTTGCCGTCTTCCGCTATGATGTATATTGGTTTTGTGCTGATCCTTGTTCACAGTTATGCACTTGGAATTGAAATTGCGGCATTTATGCTTGTTCTGATCCTTCTGATGATGATCTTTTTCTTGAGGTTCAGTGGTGAACAGAATGTAACATTTGTATTTACACCGCTTTCCTTTGCATTCAGCCTTCCGGCATTACTTCCTATTGGAAGCGGACTTATGGAGAGCAGTTTATCTGCAATTCCGGCTGGCTGCGGTGTGGTTATGTATTATTTTATCCGTTTTTTAAGATCACAGTCAACAATTCTTGTGAATCCGGATCTGGAGATGACAGATAAGCTGCAGATCATGGCTGACGGTCTGGTACAGAACTGGGGAATGTGGATTGCAGTTGTTGCTTTTGTAGCAGTTATCCTTCTGGTACATCTGATCCGTACCCGCTCTTTTGATCATGCATGGAGGATATCTATTATTACAGGCGGTGTTGCCTATGTGTTTATAATGCTTGTTGGAAGTTTTGGAATGAACCTGAATGCAACTGTTGCAATGGTTCCGCTTCTGATCTGTACGATTGCAGCTGTTCTCCTGGCACTTGTGCTTGAGTTCTTTGCATTTGGAGGAGATTACAGCCGTGCAGAGCGTCTGGAGTATGAGGATGATGAGTACTTCTATTATGTAAAAGCAGTTCCCAAGGCTTCTGTTGCAACTTCCGAGAGAAGTATTAAGAAAATAAATGCAGAACCTGTTCGTGAAGAGCGCAAGGCAGAGGACAACTCTGGTACTTATGCCAATCCAATCTTCCGACAGGATGAGAAGCCTAAAAGAAAGAAAGCTTCTCCAGCAGCAGACAGAAAGCCAAGACAGGCAGAGAAACCTGCTGCTAAGGATATTGATTTTGAAAAAAAACTTGAAGAATCTCTTAAAGATCTTTAAGGTTACTGCTTGGCAGTGAATGGTAACAAAGAAAGGAGTACACTATGCAGGATATGGCAGTCAGATTATCAGGATATTTGTCAAAACTCTCCCTGCCCAGTCTGGGAGTAACAGACATACTGGAGATTGCCCTGATTTCCTTCTTTATCTATCAGTTTATGGTGTGGATCAAGTTTACCCGCGCTTATACTCTGTTGAAGGGAATTCTGATAGTACTCCTTTTTATTTTATTTGCATATGTGTTGAAAATGAATACGATCCTCTGGATCATTAAGAATCTTTCTACTATACTTCTTACCAGTGTTGTTGTTATTTTCCAGCCAGAACTTCGGAAAATGCTGGAGCAGCTGGGACAGAAGAAGTTTATGGCTTCTATTTTCCCTTTGGATGCCGGCAAAGAGGTACAGGAAAGGTTTACAGATAAAACAATCAATGAGCTTGTGAAGGCATGTTTTGACATGGGAGAAGTAAGAACTGGCGCATTGATCGTCATTGAGCAGAATATCCGCTTAAGTGAATATGAGCGCACAGGAATCAATGTGGATGCAGTTCTTACAAGTCAGCTCCTGATCAATATTTTTGAACATAATACACCACTCCATGATGGCGCTGTCCTGGTGCGTGGCAATCGAATTGTAGCAGCTACCTGTTATCTGCCTCTTTCCGATAATATGGAGCTGAGCAAACAGCTTGGAACCAGACACAGAGCTGGTGTGGGAATTAGTGAAGTAAGTGATTCCCTGACAATTATTGTTTCAGAAGAAACCGGGCAGGTGTCTATGGCCCAGAACGGACAGCTCAGCAGAGGTCTTACCAGTGCTGAACTGAGATCTGCATTGATCAAGGCTCAGAATAAAAAGGTTGTAACTAACAGTAAACTGCGTCATCTGTTGAAAGGAAGAATGAGACATGAAGAAGACAAAGCTGACTAGGAATTTTACCTTGAAGATCATGTCTGTTTTCATCGGATTTCTGATCTGGTTTATTGTGGTAAATGTGGACAATCCGGTATCCAGTAAAAGTATCACCATTGCCGGAGAAAATGTAGAACTCCAGAATACGGCTTATGTGGATAGTGCAAACATGATGTGTATGCAGGATGATGATCCGGATCCTATAAGGGTTACAATCACAGGAGAGAGAAGACTTCTTTCCAGGATTACTCAGACCAATATAACCTTGACGGCAGATCTGCAGCAGGCAGGAAGCCTTGATACAGATCCGGTTATGGTTCCGATCACTGCCTCCTGTCCGGGAATCAGCCCCGAGAATATTAAAGTGACACCACAGTATCTCAGTGTCAGACTGGAAGAAAAAGTAACACAGGAGTTTCTGGTTAATGTAAATTACGGTTCCAGCCAGCCGGGCAAGGGCTACGAGGTTGGTTCCCAGACTGCAAGTCCGGAGAAAGTTAAAATTACAGGTCCGAAATCTCTTGTGAATAAAATTGATAAAGTAAATGCGACCGTTGATGTTGATGGCCGAACAAAGGATTTTTCCGAAGAGGCAGAACTGAATATTATTGATAAGAATCAGGACAGTCTTGCCGGAAGAATGGCTTATCTCACCATAGATAATACCAAAGTTGTTGTTACAACTAAATTTTGGAAGATTCGCACAGGCGTTAATATTGGTGCGGACTATGTAGGTGTGCCGGCAGATGGCTATCAGGTGGAGAGTGTGACTACTGTTCCGGATACTGTAAGTATTGCGGGAACAGATGAGGCATTGGAGACTCTGAAGCAGAATGACAACACGATATGGATAGGCGGTACTGATATTGATATTACAGGAGAGACAACTGATATTGAGAAGAAAGTCAGTCTGAAAGATGTGCTTCCTGAGGATGTGAAGCTGACAAGCGGAACCAGTGAGGACGTTTGGGTGAAGGTAAGTATTTTACCTATTGGAAGTCATTCATATGGTCTTCCCTCCAATCAGGTTACGGTAGATAACCTTGCTGATAATCTTCTGGTAACATTTGGAACAGATAAGATTGAAATCCGCGTGAAAGCAACAGCTGGAGAGCTTGATGACTTTAATCTTGACGAAGTGAAAGCTTCTGTTGATCTGAAGGATATGGAAGTAGGAAGCTATCAGATCCCTGTGACTGTGAAGCTGCCTAAGGGATTTGAACTTCTGGATGATGTGGTTGCAGATGTGACTATATCAGAAGTTTCCAATTCAGATACTAATAATGAATGAGCTGTTGTTTACGGATAACGTTTGGCGAAATATATTGCCATGGATCCAGAGAACAGCAGCAATAAGGGAGAGAAACTATGGTAAGTGAGAAAGTAAGGGTGAACAATCCTTCCGGCCTTCATTTACGACCGGCAGGCATTCTTTGTAAGGAAGCTATGAAATATAAATCTCTTATAACATTTCAGTATGGTCAGGGGTCTGCCAATGCCAAAAGCGTGCTTAGTGTTCTGGGGGCGTGTGTGAAATGTGGTGATGAGATCACTATATTTTGCGAAGGCGAGGACGAGACAGAGGCTTTAAGAAATCTTGTAACTGTTATCAATAATGGTTTAGGAGAATAAGATTTACAACGTTACAATAGGGAGGCATAAAAGTGAAAAAGAGAGTAGCAGCCGCAGTTTTAGGGATTATGTTAAGTGTGTCCATGGGTCTGGAAGTTCCAGCCGCAGCTTTGGATAGCGGATTTGAATCTGGATTTACATCTGAACAGGCAGCAGATGTGCAAACAGAAGACGGAACCGAAGCAGTACAGCCGTCTGAGGATACAGAGGTGCCTGCAGATACGGCAGCAGCTGGGGAGCAGCAGGTACAGGAAAGCCAGGACAATGAAGAAAATACAGACAGCGAAAATTCAGGAGAAAGTACAGATGGTTTTTTCGATGGCTTTACTTCAGATGAAACAGTGGAGGAGAAAGGAAGCACTGCTCCGGTAGATGGATTTGAAGCTGTTCCGGAAGGCACATTCGATGGGACTCAGGAAGTACAGGCAGATAATTCAGATGGAGTATTTGACTGGAAGGAATGGGAGCAGACAGCTGATGGTTTTAAGCTTCGTAAGAAAAAATCAACTGTAAGTCCAGCTGCTGAGGCTCAGAATGTGGCTGGTTCTGATGAGATTCAGGCGTTTGATGAAGTACAGGAGAATGGCGAAGCAGCAGGTACGGAAAGTGCAGAGGCTGAAGGAACAACTGTCCAGACTGAATATTATACCGCAGCAGATGGCATTGTAGAGATTACTACAAGAAACGAGGCTGGAGCAGTTCATACAGGAAGTTATTTGTTTGATGCCAATGGATTTTTGGTTACCGGCATTAAGACTTTAGTTGGAACGGAGAGTGCAAATGGGGCTGTTGGTGAATTCTATTTTACAGCTTCCGATAGTGCACAGGCATATACAGAATATAATGGACAGGGTGCTGCACTGGTTCCGTGGAAGACCACACTTGGTCAGATGAAGAAGGATTACTGGCTGTGGAACAAAGAAAGCAGAAACTTCCATTATTATGGCGCAGATGGTAAGGCACTAACCACTGCACAGTTAGATGAAGCCGCCAAGGCAAATAATACATATACAGGATATTATAAGATTAATGATGAGTATTATTGTCTGGATGAGAATGGAACACCACGTACTGGGAATGTTACTCTGACCGTAAACGGAGTAGCCGCACAGTACTACTTCCAGCCAGCAGAAACAGATCAGGAAATTCCAGGAAAGATGTACCGTGATGGATGGAAGAGTTTTGCAGGAACAGCCGGTGAGCAATGGAAATATTATGATTCCGGTGAGCTGGACAGCAGTAAGATTGGACAGCTTATGGTTCATGGCGTTATTGTAACAGAGCTTGACGGACGTAAAGATGCGGAAAATTCCTATCTGATCGATAAGAATGGCTATCTTCTTAAGAAGACTATGAAGAAAGCCACAGATGGCAAATATTATCTGACAGATAAGAATGGCTGTATTTATAAGAATCGTATTGTCACTTATAAAAAGAAACAATATTATGTAACAGAAACTGGTGCAAGAGCAACCTGGAAAAAGGTATGGCATCGCTGTCCTGGGGCTGGAAACAGAATGTACTATTTTGGTTCTACTGCTGGCCGGATCGTGAAGAAAACCGGATGGCAGAAAGTAACCACCTCTAAGGGGAAATTCTATGGCTGGTTCCTGTTCAATAAAAAAGGAAAGCATTATGCCAATACACTGAGAAACGGATATTATTTCAAAGCTGACGGAAGACTTGCCAGCGGAGTTACCGTGATCAATGGCAAGAGTTATTTCTTTAAACCATCTACATCTAATACAAGAAATGGCCAGATGGTTAAGAATGAAATGTTTGTTTACAAGAAAAAAACATATTTTGCAGACTCTAAAGGTGTACTTCGCAAGAGCGGATGGCAGAAGATTGATGGAAACTGGTATTACTTCAAGAATATGAGTCTTGTGAAGAATGCATTCGTGAAGAAAGGCAAAAAATATGGATATGTAGATGCTACTGGTAAGTTCACTACAGGCTGGGTGGTTGTAGACAATTCCCAGAATCTGGTTCGTTACATTAACCCGGATAAGAAGGGCTTTGTGCAAAATGAATCCAAGTGGATTGATGGCAAGCTGTATTACTTTGATAAGAATGGTTACAGAATCAATGACGTGACAAATATTTACAAATCAGGATATACAGTTGAAGTGGATCGTGTAAATGGTGTTATGACAATTTATGCAGATGCGAACCGTACAATTCCGGTTAAGACCATTCGTGTTTCAGTAGGCAATCCTGGAACAGATACTCCGACAGGCAGATATAAACTGACAAGATACAGCAGATGGCAGGCGCTTATGGGACCGTCCTGGGGACAGTATGGTACTCATGTAGATGGTGCTGGTCAGGGCGGAATTTTCGTCCACTCTATTGCATGCGGCTCAGCAAACAGCTATAATTTGCCGGTTAGTGCATATCTTAAGCTTGGAAGCCCGGCTTCCCATGGCTGTATCCGTACCTGTGTTGCCGATGCAAAATGGGTATATGAGAACTGCAATGGTTCCACCATTTATATTTTCGATGGAACCTATAAGTCTGACGAAGTATTCAAAGGACCGCTGGGACGTCGCGCAATTACACCGCTGAAGGGAATTAAGAATGGCGGATACTACGATCCGACCGATCCAGCAGCTTAATAGCTTACTCTGAAAGATATTTGTTGATAAAAAAACGACATAAAAAGCCAAAAAGAGTGTCTTAAAATTATCAGATTTGATGATTTTAAGGCACCTTTTTACTGTTTTGGAGAATAACATTGAAATTTGAAAATGGAAACTGTATAATAACAAAGTAACACATTTTTAACATCTTGTAAGAAACAAGCGAATAAGGGAAAACGGTAAACACTACTGGTCCGGTAAGGAACGTAACCTGAAACTGTTTATCAGGAGGAGATATGGGAAAATGGAAAAAATGGCTGTCTGCCGGTTTATTTACAGCTATGCTTGGAACTGCAATAATTGCAGGACCAACTGCAGATGTAAGTGCCAATGCAGGAAATAAGCCATATAATATTGAAAATGTTTCACCAGATGCGCATCTGGCACCAAGTGTAGGAGATTCCTCTTCCAAGACAAGCTCAAAGGCATGGCACAAAATTGACGGAGTCTGCTACAATGGAAGTGGAAAGAAAGTAGAAGGAGCCATTACCAGAGGTATGGATGTCTCAGAATGGCAGGGAAAGATCAATTGGAAGGAAGCCAAGAAAGATCTGGATTTTGCCTTTGTGCGTATTTCCTATGGAACCAGACATCTGGATGATTATTATGCCTATAATATGACTGAGGCAGAAGCAGCAGATGTGCCGGTGGGAACTTATGTATACAGTCTTGCCAAGACAAACAAAGAAGCACTTGCTGAAGCGCAGCTGGCTATTCGTCAGATGCAGGGACATAAGGTTTCCTATCCGGTAGCTTTTGACCTGGAAGATGAAGCTACATTGGGAACCTTGACCAGAAAGGAAATTTCCCAGATTGCTCTCACATTCTGTGATGAGATCCGCAAGGCAGGATATACACCAATTCTCTACATGAATCTGAATTGGTATAATAATTTTGTAGACTGGAACGTTCTGGAAGGCTCCGGTCTGGATGTCTGGATTGCAAGCTACGGAGATACAATTCTTGCACCGAGCGCCAGCAAATACAAATACACCATCTGGCAGTGCACAGCTGGTGATGAAGTTTCAGGTATGATCAGTACCAAGAAGCTGATCAGTGGAGTTCCCAAAGAGAACAATGTGGATCTGAACTTTGGCTATGTAGATTATACAACCAAGGTTGTTCCCAGATGGAATTCTCAGGAAGGCTATACCCCTGCAAAACAGCCTTTATATTCAGATCCCAAGCTTCACAAGAATGGCTGGACCACTGTTAAAGGCAGAAAATATTACTACACAAATGATAAAAAGGCCAAAGGCTGGCTGGAAATTGATGGCAAGTATTACTGCTTTAGTTCCGTAGACGGACACTTATATAAAAGCAAGCTGATCAAGAAAGACGGCACTGCTTATTACGTGGACAAAAACGGTGTACGTGTAGAAAATAAAGTTGTGACAAAGAAAGGCAAGACCTACTATTTCGGAGCAGATGGCAAAGCCCTGACAGGTATGCGCAAGGTGGGCAGGAAATATTATTATTTCAGCACTACATCCTTTGCCATGGAAAAGAATTACAAATATGTAGCAGCCAACGGCAGCATTTACTATTTTGGAAGTAAAGGTTACCGTGCAAAGAACAAGTTTATCACCCTCACAGAGAATGGCAGGAAGAATACTTATTATTTTGGAAAAAATGGAAAGGCTTATAAGGGCTGGTACACTATCAAAGGAAAAAAATATTATTTCTACCGCGGAACGGGTGCTGGCGCAGGAGTACGTGCGCAGAACGTGAGCCTGACCAGTGCAGATGGACTCGTTTCCGTATTTAACAAAAATGGTGTATGTACCAAACAATACAGATAGGATGACCAGTAACAGTAACCAATAATCTTGATTTATCAGACGGAATCATGTATATTAGAGCGTGTTTGAAAGATCTCCCACAAATTGTGACGCACATCTTGCAGAAAACCTTTTTAAACACGTTCCAAGAAGTCGATAAGACTGTAAATTTGACTGAATATAAAATGAAAGATAAATAAGGAGAAAAGAAAATGGGAAAAATTAAAGTAACAAATTGTGATGATATTGAAGGATTAAAAGTAATCGAGCCAACCGTATTTGGAGATTCCAGAGGTTATTTTATGGAGACTTACAATTACAATGACTTCAAAGAGGCAGGAATTGACGTAGAATTCGTACAGGATAATCAGTCCAGCTCACGTTATGGTGTTCTTCGCGGTCTCCATTTCCAGCTTCATTATCCACAGGACAAACTTGTCCGCGTAGTAAACGGAGAAGTGTTTGATGTGGCTGTAGATTTAAGAGAGGGCTCCAAAACTTATGGAAAATGGTACGGAGTTGTTCTTTCAGCAGAGAATAAGAAACAGTTTTTTATTCCGAAAGGATTTGCACATGGCTTCCTGGTTCTTTCTGAGAATGCGGAGTTTACTTATAAATGCTCCGATTTTTATCATCCAAACGATGAGGGCGGTCTGATCTGGAATGATCCGGACATCAATGTACAGTGGCCGATTCCGGAAGGTATGGAGCTGATCTTCTCTGACAAGGATCAGAAATGGGGCAGCTTTAAGGAACTTAACAGATAGGAGACTGTAAATGCTTAAGTCTATTTTTTCCCTGCCGGCGGATTTATATAAAAACCGCCGGCTGGTTATGAAACTGGCAAAAAATGATTTCAAGACCCGATATGCAGGTTCTTATTTTGGAACCTTCTGGGCTTTCGTTCAGCCGGTGGTAACAATTCTGGTATACTGGTTTGTATTTTCAGTGGGGTTCCGGTCCAACACAGATGAACTGGGAGTCCCTTTTGTGCTTTATCTGGTAGCTGGTATTGTGCCCTGGTTTTTCTTTTCTGATGCGCTTTCCGGAGGTACCAATTCGCTTCTGGAATACAATTACCTTGTAAAAAAGGTAGTGTTCAACATCAGCGTCCTTCCGGTAGTAAAAATAATTTCCGCTTTATTTGTACATGGCTTTTTTGTACTTCTGGCAATTATTCTTTATATATGTAACGGAAGATTTCCTGACTGGTACTACCTTCAGATATTGTATTATAGTGCATGTGTCTTTTTCCTTGTTCTGGGACTTTGCTATGCTACCAGTGCAATAGCAGTCCTTTTCCGCGATCTGAACCAGATTATTGGTATCGGATTACAGGTTGGAGTATGGCTGACTCCTATTATGTGGGTGTCAGAGAGCATGATCGGTACCAACAGCCTTCTATACAAAATTCTTCAGCTGAATCCTGTATTTTATATTGTATCAGGATATCGTGACGCATTTATTATCAAGCGCTGGTTCTTCGAAAGACCAGTCTGGACATTATATTTCTGGATATTTGCCATTTGCTGCTTCCTGTTTGGAAACTGGATCTTTAAGCGGCTTCGGGTTCATTTTGCAGATGTTCTGTAAATAGGAGAAAAGCAGTTATGAATCGAAATGTATTCAGCGAAGAAGGCATGTTCGATGAAGTACAGAACTGTAGAGGAACTGAGCAGTTACAAAGCGGATAGAAAAGAAAGGAAACAACGTGGAAAGTAAAAACGCCATTGAAATAAGAAATTTGTCCAAGATGTATAAGCTCTATAACAGACCACTGGACCGCCTGAAGGATTCTCTGGGGCTTAGTCATAAGAAGCTGTATAAAGAGCATTATGCACTTAAGGATGTTAGTTTTGATATTGGAGAAGGAGAATGCGTTGGTATTATTGGAACAAACGGCTCCGGAAAATCCACCATTCTGAAAATTATTACCGGTGTACTGGCTCCTACAGCCGGAACCGTAACCGTAAATGGAAGAATTTCGGCTCTTCTGGAACTGGGAGCCGGATTTAATCCGGAATATTCTGGTATGGAAAATATTTTCCTGAATGGTACCATGTTAGGCTTTTCCGAAGAAGAAATCAACGCAAGGCTGGATGAAATCCTCAGTTTTGCAGATATTGGTGACTTTATCCATCAGCCGGTAAAGACCTACTCCAGTGGTATGTTTGTACGCCTGGCCTTTGCTGTGGCTATCAACATAGATCCGGAGATCCTGGTAGTGGATGAAGCACTTTCTGTAGGTGATGTATTTTTTCAGGCGAAATGCTATCATAAGTTTGAGGAATTTAAGAAACAGGGCAAAACTATTTTGTTTGTAAGTCACGACCTGGGAAGCATTTCCAAATACTGCGATCGTGTTATTCTTTTGAATCAGGGTGTTATGCTGGACGAGGGTACGCCTAAAGCTATGGTAGACATGTATAAGCAGCTTTTGGTACATCAGGATCCGGTGAAACAGGCAGAAGGCTCAGAGACAAAGAAAGAAGACTGGAAACAGGGATTCCTTGTGAACCCGAACACATTGGAGTATGGGGAAAAACAGGCTGAGATCACAGACTTCGTTGTAATGGATTCCAAGAGCCTTCAGACCAACACGATCGAGAAGGGGTCTAAATTTCAGATTAAAATGCGCATTCATTTTCATGAAAGCATTCAGCAGCCTATTATGGCTTTCACATTCAAGAATATTCAGGGAACTGAGATCACAGGAACCAACACTATGTATGAAGGTGTGAATGTGGAACACACAGACGCAGGGGATGAGTGTGTAGTGGTTTTTGAGCAGAAAATGGATATGCAGGGTGGGGAATATCTTCTCTCCTTTGGCTGTACCGGCTATCGGAATGGAGATTTTACCGTATTCCATCGTTTATATGATGCATGCAACATAACTGTGGTTTCTTCCAAAAATACAGTTGGATTCTACGATATGAATTCCAAAGTGTGGATAGAGGAATAATAAAATATGCAGGAAAAAATCGGAAACGTAACATTAGATTATGAGTATTACCCAGGCGAGGATCTGTACAGCGATGGTCCTGTGGAAGAAGAACTTCTGGAAATTGCGAAAAATTATCAGGAGAAGGAATTAAACCAGTTGATCTATGAACGAAACAGCTGGCCGGTCCTTTATCATTTTTCACATATTCGCCAGAATATTCTGGAGTGGCTTCCTATCACAAAAGAACAGAAAGTTTTGGAAATCGGGTCCGGATGTGGACCGATCACAGGGGTTCTCGCGCGAAAAGCCAAAAGTGTCACCTGTATCGATCTGTCAAAAATGCGCAGCACCATCAATGCATATCGAAATCGCGAATGCGATAATGTGAAAATTATGGTAGGTAATTTTCAGGATGTGGAGAGTAGCCTTACTGAGAAATATGATTACATTACCCTGATCGGTGTGTTTGAATATTCCCAGGGCTATATCGGGACAGCACAGCCTTATGTGGAAATGCTCCGACGCATTGCCCGCCATCTGGCACCGGGAGGTAGAATCGTGATCGCGATTGAGAACCGGCTTGGTCTGAAATACTGGGCCGGCTGCACCGAAGATCATGTGGGAAAATATTTTGAAGGACTGGAGAACTATCCGGATACCAGAAGTGTGCGGACTTTTTCCAGAAAGGAACTGTCTGATATTATTGACCAGGCTGGTGAATTTAAGACTACTTTCTATTATCCATATCCGGATTACAAATTCCCGATGACTATTTATTCAGACAAGCGTCTGCCGAAGAAAGGCGAGCTTCGGGATAATTTCTGCAATTTTGACCGTAACAGAATACAATTGTTCAATGAGGGGAAAGTATACGATTCCCTCACTGATGCAGGACTTTTTCAGGAATTTTCCAATTCATTCCTGGTGATTGTGGAAAGGAAGGAAAACAAATGAAAGAGATTATTTTCAGTAAATATTCCAATGAAAGAAGCCGTTCCTTCGCAATTCGCACTGACATTGTGGAAGAAGATGGGAAAAGATGGCTGGAGAAAAAATGGCTGTATCCGGAAGGAAAAGAACATGTTCTTCGTATGAAAAAATGGAATCAGAAGCTTGATCAGATGTATGGGGAAGTTCCGTTTCTGAGCAACAAGTGCGAGATAGGCGAAGACTGTGCTTATTTTGAGTATCTGGAACAGGAGAATCTTGCAGAATATCTGGATGATCTGCTGGGAAAGGGAGAAAAGGAAAAAGCTGAGAAAATTTTCACAGAATATCTGGAAAACATACAGAAGCTTCACAGCAAGAAGCCGTTCACAATAACTGAGGAATTCAAAAATGTTTTCGGTGATGTGCCTATGCCTGGCGGACTGACATGTACAGATGTTACAAATATTGATATGATCTGTGACAATGTTGTAATGACCAGTCCATATACGCTTCTGGACTATGAATGGACATTTGAGTTTCCTGTTCCCTGTGAATTTGTACTGTATCGGATCATCCATTACTATATACAGACGCATAAAGTGCGTGAAGTGCTGAATGCAGCCGGATTTTATGAGAAATTTGGTATTTCAGAAGTGATGAGAACCAGTTTTTCCAGAATGGAAAGCGGTTTTCAGGTATATATTACAGGCATGCATGTTCCTATGAGGGAGATGTATGCCACAATGACTCCAGGGGTGGAATATTTGTCCCTGAGTAATCTAGGACCGCTGCAGGTATATTTCGCAGAACAAAGAGGTATGTATTCCGAAGCAAGTTCTGTAAAAAGACCTATTATGGCCGGAAAGGTAAAATGCACCTTGAATCTGCCGAAAAGCTGCAGGTTTATTAGAATTGATCCAGGTGATCATCCGTGTACGGTACATCTTGCAGCAATCCGCTTTGACAGGATGCCTGCTTCCATGGATGGGGTTCTGACACCCGATGGAACAATCTGCGGCAGCTGGGCCTTCCTTTCACGGTTTGATCCCTGCATTGTAGATATAGAAGTTCCGGAAGGTGCTAAGAATCTTACACTGAACCTGGAGATTGATGAGGCAAAAGAAGATATGCTGAATGAGATCCGTGCCCTTGAGGTGAGAAGCCACAGTCTTAAAGGAGTGCTTGGAGAGCGGGCGAGAGAAGCAGTGGACCGTCTGAAAAATGGTCGGGAATCTTCTGCAAAGAAAGGAAAGTAGAATGAATCAAAAGGTAATGCTGGTTGAAAAAGAACGGTTTCTTTTGAATGATAATTGCAAATATATGATCACAGGAAGGGTTTCAAAGGAAGCAGATATAGAGTGTTATCTGGATGGTATCCGCCTTCTTTCTGAGGCAAACCTGATTACTGTGATGACCGGATTTATGAGGGCTGTGGAGACGAAAAATCCAGGAGGCAAATGGGTGGAGGTACTGGTTACCCTGCCTGAAAATCTGCAGAATTACAAAAAACTTGAGGTATACGCTGTTAACGGAAAGGAGCGTTTCCTCTGGTATAAGATGAAAACCCCGGATCTTATGAGAAAACAGGGAAAACCTCAGCTTTTTGTTGATGGGGAATCTATAGTCAGAGAACAGAAGAAGGTTATCCTTGCCGGCTGGGCAGTAGGAACCACACCGGTTTCCCTGCAGGTATATGATGAAAATAAAAAGCCTGTGAAAATAACCCTGAAGCGGAATACCCGAATGGACGTGGCTGAAATGTTTCGGGAATGCGAAGTGAATAAGGATTGCGGATTCCATATCCAGGCAGAAAATGTATCTGGAAAGAAGGCTTATCTTGTTGCAAAGGATGAGAACGGAAAAAAGGCAGTCTACCAGATTGGTATTTCAAAGGGCGAACGCTTTAAGGCAAAAGCCAGCCTTTATTCGAAAAAGGCAATGGAGAATTATCGTTCCAATGGTATTCATACTGTAATTCGTAAATCTCTGATCAAGCTGGAAGCATTGAGCAAGGGAGACGGTCTTTACCAGACCTGGCTGAAGGAGAACAGGGTTACTAAGAAAGAACTGAATCAGCAGAGAAAGACTGTTTTTCGGGAGAACATTAAGTTTAGCCTTGTGGTTCCTCTCTATAAGACGGATAAGTACCTTTTGAAGGCTCTTGTGGATTCTGTGCTGGCGCAGACATACAGCAACTGGGAACTTTGCCTTTCAGATGGAAGTGGAGCAGATTCTCCGATCCGCAGTATTCTGGAAGAGTATCAGAAAAAGGATCCAAGGATCAAAGTTGTTTTCAATGAGAAACAGCTGCAGATTTCAGACAATACAAATGCTGCTATTGGAATTGCCACTGGAAATTATATTGCATTTGCAGATCATGATGATACCCTGGCAGAGGAAGCTTTTTATCAGATGGCAAAGGAAATCTCACAGCATCCGGAGGCGGATCTTATTTATTCTGATGAGGATATTATTGATATAAGAGGAAATCGGCTTTTCCCTCATTTTAAGCCGGATTTTAACCCTGATTATCTGTGCTGCGTAAATTATATCTGCCATCTGGTGGTTGTAAAGAGAACACTTCTCGACCGAACAGGACTTTTGCGGCCAGAATATGACGGTTCCCAGGACTTTGATTTTCTGCTTCGCTGCACGGAGCATACAGACAGTGAGAAGATCCGCCATATTCCCAAAATTCTGTATCACTGGAGAAGCCATGAGGGTTCCACAGCGGGCAATCCGGATGACAAGCCATATGCAGTGATCGCAGGAGAAAAGGCTCTTGCAGGGCATTATGAGCGCATGGGAATTAAGGCAGAGGTGGAATACACTGGATGCCCGGTCGTTTTCAGAACCCATTTTGTTATAGAGGGTGACCCGAAGGTATCAATTCTGATTCCGAATAAGGATCATACAGAGGATCTGAATAAATGTGTGACTTCCATTCTGGAGAGGAGCACCTGGAAAAATATCCAGATTATAGTAATTGAGAATAACAGTGAGAAGGAAGAGACCTTCCACTATTATGAGGAACTTGAGAAGCGGTATCCTCAGGCAAAAGTGGTTACATGGGATGGTCCCTTCAACTATTCAGCAATCAACAATTTTGGTGCAAAATATGCGGATGGAGATTATTTACTTCTGTTGAATAATGATACAGAGGTTATTACTCCAGAGTGGCTGGAGAACATGATGGGCTATTGCCAGAGAGAGGATGTGGGCATTGTAGGAGCCAAGCTCCTTTACCCGGATAATACGGTTCAGCATGCTGGTGTCGTGGTAGGAATCGCAGGTTTTGCAGGACATATTCTTACCGGATATGACAGATATGCCACAGGATATTTGTGGAGACTGGCAACTACACAGGATGAGAGCGCAGTAACAGGCGCCTGTCTGATGGTGAAGCGAAGCGTTTTTGAGGAACTTCATGGGCTGGATGAAAGCTTTGCAGTGGGACTGAATGATATTGACTTCTGTCTTAGGGCAAGGGCACTTGGTAAATTGGTTGTATTTACTCCGGAGGCCTGCCTGTACCATTATGAATCTAAGTCACGCGGACTGGAGAATACGCCGGAGAAGAAGG
Organism: Ruminococcus sp. Marseille-P328; assembly: GCF_964249465.1. Taxonomy (NCBI): domain Bacteria; kingdom Bacillati; phylum Bacillota; class Clostridia; order Eubacteriales; family Oscillospiraceae; genus Ruminococcus; species Ruminococcus sp. Marseille-P328. Next base: position 78,435 of record NZ_CAXUBQ010000015.1, read on the forward strand.
CGCGTCTTCAGAAAGAGGTGGATCATTTCCGGGAACGTTACAGAGATTTTCTGAAAAAGGGTGATCCGTATTACAATCCGAATCTGAGTATTGTGAGAGGAGATTGTGCATTCAGGATGGCGTATGAGAAGAAGGATGAAATAGTTTGATGCAGAACTAACATAAAAACCCAGTCGGGAGAGGAAGATACCCTGTCCCGACTGGGTTTTTTATTAGGATTTTACAATTTTCACGATCCTCCAGATCAAAAGAATCAGAAGAAGTAAGAATACACCGGCAATTACAAAATACGGAATTTCAGTGTGATTATCGGAGTAGTCCTTGGCCGCCTGCATGTGTTGCTGACCTTCCTGGACGGAGGCAGTATCATCAGACTGAACAACTTCAAGGACTGCAGATCCCACAGAAGTGCCGTTAAAAAGGTAGGTGCGGTCAATCTGGTCGCCGTTCTGGGAATCTTCTGTGGTAAGGCTATCGGCACCGGTGCCGGCTGGAACTACTACATCACCGCCGGAGATAATGCTGAAATCGCTGTCTCCAAGGGATAAAGTTACAAACTGATCGAATCCATAATTGAGAATAGAGGCTGCATCAGGAGCTGTCTGACCGGAAGCACCTTTCAGGACTACGCTGATCAGAGTCATGCCATTTCGCTGGGCTGCACATACCAGTGTACTTCCGGAGGCTTCCGTATAACCTTCCTTACCGCCGATACATCCTTCATAAAATTCGGTGCTGCCAGTATCTGTCATGGTGAATTTGCTGGTCAGGTTACGGGCTGCCGCTTTATTGGTGGCAGGGATCGTGTAGCTGGTGGCTGCTGCGATGGTTCTGAAAGACTCATTCTGGATGGCGGCCTGCATGATCAGCGCCATGTCGTGGGCTGTAGTGTGCTGGTTGTCATCCGGAAGTCCGGTGGGATTCGTGAATACGGTATTGGTACATCCAAGCTCCTGTGCCCGGGTATTCATCTGCTGGACAAAGCCGTCTACAGAACCGCCTACATGCTCTGCAATCTGCAGTGCAATATCATTGGCAGAGGCAACCATAATGGCATACAGGCACTGCTCTACAGTGAAGACCTCGTCAACCTGTGAGGAAATACTGGCACCACCGTCTGTGACACCGGAAACTCCGGTGGCGGTCATGGTAACCTCATCTGTGAGCTGTGTATTCTCAAGAGCCAGAAGACAGGTCATGATCTTGACTGTACTTCCAGGGAAAAGTACTTCGTCTGCATTCTTGGAATAGAGAATGGTATTGGTGGTATTCTCCATGACTACAGCCGCTTCAGAAGAAATATCGGAAGCCTGTGGCCATCCGGAAATGGAATTGGTAGATATGGTACCTGATGCTTCAACTGCTGCACTCTGGTCTGCCTCTTCTGCAGATATGGGAACCTGGAAAAGAAGAGATGCAAAAAGACCAAGAGCCAGAAAAACTGAGGTTATCTTTCGCTTTTTCATAGTATAATGAACTCCTGTATTAAAATAAGGGTATCTGCAGTGCTGTCTGTGAACAACATGGTAACACTCTTTCTGACAGTGCAGATACAATTCTGCTGCAAGTATAACATATAGTATATTTTTCCTGTAAAATAGAAAAATATAATACAAATATAATCATATCCTAAAATGTGGTTCAATTCAACCTTTCTTTTACAGCTTCCTTGCAAAATTGTTTCTTCAATGTTAAAATAGGGTCATTATAAAAGCAAAGGATTTTAATATGAGCGATAAAAACGGATCAGAGGGACGGATCCAGTGGTCTCGTTTCTTCAAAAAATTATCTCCTTACATGATCCAGAAGGGACTTTTGTATCTGAAGCATTATGGTCCAAGGGAGTTCTGGATACGGCTGCACGAGCGCTTTGAGCCAGAGGAGATCCCTTATGGTCCCTGGTACGCGGCATATGTGCCGGACCAGACGGTCCTTGACAAACAAAGAAAGAAAAAATTTGCTTACGCACCTCTTATCAGCGTGGTAGTTCCGGCTTATCGTACTCCGGAATTATTTTTGCGGCAGATGATCGATTCACTGGAAGCACAGACCTATGAGGACTGGGAGCTTTGCATTGCCAATGGAAGTCCGGAAGATCAGTCCATGAGAAAAGTGCTGGAAGAATACAGCAGCAGGGACAGGAGAGTACGCTGGCAGGAACTCACTGAGAATAAAGGGATTGCAGAGAACACCAATGCTGCATTTGCCATGGCAAAGGGAGAATTTGTGGGGCTTCTGGATCATGATGATCTTCTTGCGCCAAATGCTCTTTACGAGGTTGTGAATGCACTGAACCAGCATGAGCACGGGGATGCAGTATACACAGATGAGGATAAGGTGACTGCTGAACTGGATGAGCATTTTCAGCCGCACCTGAAGCCAGATTTTAATATTGATCTGCTTCGTTCCAATAACTATATCTGTCACTTTTTTGTTGTGCGGCGGCAGCTTGTAGAAGAAGTGGGCGGATTCCGCAGGGAATTTGACGGAGCACAGGACTATGATTTTATTTTCCGTTGTGTGGAAAAAGCCAGGGAAGTGGTGCATGTACCGGAGATTTTGTACCATTGGCGTACCCACAAGGCATCTACTGCTGATAATCCTGCAAGTAAGATGTACGCTTTTGAAGCAGGCAAACGTGCTATCGAGGCACATCTTGAGAGGACTGGAGTAAAAGGCACTGTAAGCCATACTCCGGATCTTGGATTTTACAGAGTGAAATACCCGGTACAGGGACATCCGCTTGTTTCCATTATCATTCCCAATAAAGACGAGAAGGAAACTCTGGAGAAATGCCTGGAATCTATTAAGAAGAACACACTCTACGACAATTATGAGATCATTATCGTGGAGAATAACAGCACTACAGATGAGATTTTTGATTATTACAGGAAGATTTCAGAGGATCCCAGGATCCATCTGATCTGCTGGAAAAAGGAATTCAACTATTCCGCGATCAACAACTTTGGGGTTAAAAATGCCAGAGGTGAATATCTCCTTTTTCTGAATAATGATGTAACGGTCATTACAGAGGACTGGATGGGAGAAATGCTGGGGGTGTGTCAGCGAAGAGAAGTGGGAGCGGTAGGTGTGAAACTGATCTATCCGGACAATACCATCCAGCACGCAGGCTGTGTGATCGGAATTGGTGGAATTGCAGGTCATATGTTTGTGGATATGCCTGCGGATCGTACCGGATATCTCCACAAGGCGTCTATTTTACAGGATATGAGCGCTGTAACTGCAGCCTGTATGATGATGAAGCGCAGTGCTTTTGACAAAGTGGGCGGCTTCACAGAAGAACTTGCAGTCGCCTTTAACGATGTGGATCTGTGCCTGAAGACTACGAAAGCAGGTTATCTGGTGGTTTATGATCCTTATGCAAGGCTTTACCATATGGAATCCAAGACCCGCGGAGCAGAGAACAATGAGGTGAAAGTCAGACGTTTCCAGCGGGAAATCGAATATATGAGATGTAACTGGATCGATATTCTGAAGAACGGTGATCCCAATTATAATAAGAATCTTTCCCTGACCAAGTGGAATTATTCTTTAAGACCACTTCCGGGCATGACCGGCAAAAAGGAGGAAGACTAAGAAGACATTATGCAGGAAGTATCAGTCATTATTCCCAATTATAATGGGATGGCATATCTGGAGGGTGTGCTTTCAAGCCTGGAGCAGCAGGCGTTTCAGAATTTTGAGACCATTCTGGTGGACAATGGATCCTCAGATGGAAGCGTTGCCTTTGTAATGGGGAACTTTCCCTGGGTACACATTGTGGAGCTGCCAGATAATTTCGGCTTTTCAAGAGCTGTAAATGAGGGGATTTATGCATCACGGACACCTTATGTGCTCCTTTTGAATAACGATACAGAAGTAGATAAGAATTTTGTGGGGGAAATGCTGGCAGCTATAAAGCGTCATAAGAAGGCCTTCTCCTGCAGTGCAAGGATGATCTGTTATCATGACCGGAATAAACTGGATGATGCAGGAAATTATTATTCTGCTCTTGGCTGGGCATATGCCCGGGGCAAAGGAAAGGATATTCATTCCTTTGAGAAGGAAGGGCGGATATTTGCTTCATGCGCTGGCGCAGCTATTTACCGTAAGAAGGTTTTTGAGAAAATCGGATATTTTGATGAAGAGCATTTTGCATATCTGGAAGATATTGATGTGGGCTATCGTGCCAGGATCTTTGGATATGAGAACTGGTATGTGCCAGCTGCACTGGTCTATCATGTAGGCAGCGGAACAAGCGGATCCAGATACAATCAGTTTAAGACCAGATATTCTTCAAGAAATAATATTTATCTGATCTACAAAAATATGCCGGTTCTTCAGATTATTTTGAATCTTCCTTTTCTGGTGCCGGGCTTTGGCATGAAGATCCTGTTTTTTTCCCAGAAGGGAATGGGCAGGGAGTATGTGGCAGGAATCAAAAATGGGTTCCAGATCAGTCATAGAAATAAAAAAGTGAAGTTCCACATGAGAAATCTTGGAAGATACGCCAGAATCCAGCTGGAACTGTGGTGGAATATAATTTACAGATTTATGGTATAAAAAGTTTGTGCAGAAGTGATTCGTTATTATTTCGTAACTATTTTTCGTGTTAATGTATGAAGAATTTATTGCAATTCTGTTTTATCTATTATAAGATAGAGGAAGTCACAGACCGGATAGTGCTTAAAGCGTGAGATGTGGATGAAACGCGCAGCAGGAACAGGTTTGTGAAGGTTGCTGTGAGTGACAGAACCAGCAACATGCGAAGAAGGGCAGAGGTGGCAGAGATTGATTAAAGATAATCAGAAGAACTTCAGTCGGCTCCATGTCGTTATAGATGCCTGTGTAATTACGTTATCTTATATGTTTGCCTGGGCGCTGAGATTTATCGGACCTTTTGCAGCAAATGCTGTCCGGGCCAGAAGCTTCCAGCAGTATATGTCTGCACTGGTATTTATCCTGCCGGCATATATTCTGCTGTATCATGCGTTTTCACTGTATGAACCAATGCGGATGCAGGGAAGACGTCTTGTGCTGTCTAATATTGTAAAAGCCAATTCTCTTGGTATTCTGATCACTACATTTATTTTGTATACCATTGAAGAAGGCGATATTTCCCGTTCTGTACTGTATATGTTTTATGGAATCTGCATTGTGGCAAGCTGGGGAGCAAGAATGTTCATTTTCTACAGCCTGCGCAAAATGCGAAAGAAAGGACTGAACCAGAAACAGGTAGTGCTGGTTGGGTACAGCCGGGCAGCAGAAGAGTATATTGACCGCATTCAGCAGAACCCTCAGTGGGGATATGTGGTAAGAGGCATTCTGGATGACAATATTACTGCAGGTACCATGTATAAAGGCGTCAAGGTGATCGGAAGAATTGCCAATCTAAACGTGATCCTGCCGGAGAACAGGCTTGACGAGATTGCGATTACACTGGGATTAAGTGAATATTACCGACTGGAGGAGATTGTAGCGCTTTGTGAGAAATCAGGAGTGCATACAAAATTTATTCCGGATTATAATAAGATTATTCCTACGAAACCATATACAGAGGATATTCTGGGACTTCCGGTGATCAATATCCGGTATGTTCCTCTTAGTAATACTTTTAATGCCATGATAAAAAGAATAATGGATATCTGTGGCTCCATTATTGGAATTATTGTGGCGTCGCCGATCATGCTGGTACTATGTGCGCTGATAAAGCTCACTTCTCCTGGACCGCTGATCTACCGTCAGGAACGTGTGGGTCTCCATAATCAGACTTTCTGGATGTATAAATTCCGTTCTATGGAGATTCAGCCGGAGGCAGAGGAGAAGAAAGCCTGGACAGTAAAAAATGATCCTAGGGTTACAGCAATCGGCAGATTTATGCGAAGAACCAGCCTTGATGAACTTCCCCAGCTTTTTAATATTTTTAAGGGAGATATGAGTCTGGTAGGGCCAAGACCTGAGAGACCATTTTTTGTGGAAAAGTTCCGTGAAGAGATTCCGAGATATATGGTGAAGCACCAGGTAAGACCCGGGCTGACCGGATGGGCACAGGTAAACGGATACAGAGGTGACACTTCCATCCGCAAGAGGATTGAGTGTGATCTTTACTATATCGAGAACTGGACTGTAGGGCTTGATATCAAGATAATGTTTATGACGATCTTTAAAGGATTCATTAATAAGAATGCGTATTGAGAAAGGAAAGAAAAATGGCAAGACCTGGTAGAAAAAAGAGGACTGCTTTGTTTATTGTGGAAATTATCTGTCTTTTGCTGTTTATTGGCGGATTGTATGTATATGGACAGATTGATTCCAGATTGAACAAGATTGAGACACCTCAGCTGGATGAGAGCAAGATTGTTACGAATGTGACAGCACCACAGATGTCTGGCTATACAACTTATGCACTTTTCGGAATCGACCAGCGCTTCAAGAATGCTGCGCTTGATGCACAGAACAGTGATACCATTATCATTGCAAGTATTAATAATGATACCAAAGAGGTGAAACTTGCTTCCGTATATCGTGATACTCTTCTGGATATTGGAAATGATACTTATACCAAGGCAAATGCTGCTTACGCATATGGCGGTCCGGAACAGGCCATTTCCATGCTGAATACCATGCTTGACCTGAAAATTACGGATTACGTAACTGTTAATTTTAATGCAATGGTAGCTGCAATAGATGCACTTGGCGGTCTTGATATTCCTCTTTCCTATGCGGAAATGGTGTTTATGAATGACTATTGTATAGAAACTTCCCAGGAGACCGGCAAAAGCTACACGCCAGTAGAACTGCCGGATCCCAAGCCGGAGAACGAGGAGGAAATCCTTGGAACATACCATCTGAATGGTGTACAGTCAGTTTCTTACTGTCGTATCCGTTACACTGCAAGCATGGATATGGGACGTACTGAGCGTCAGCGCCGTGTGATCGGAATGATGGTTGACAAAGCAAAGGCAGCAGGAATTACCACCATTTTCAATATTATGGACGAGGTATTTCCTATGATTTCCACATCCATCACGAAGACTGAGATTCTGAACCTGATTCCGACGCTGATGGGGTATAACATTGCGGATACTACCGGTTTCCCAGCCAAGTACAAATTTGCGGATGTGAAGAAGGCCAGCATGGTTGTTGCAGACACGCTGGAGGATAATGTAAAGGAACTTCATAAGTTTCTGTATGGTGCTGACGAGAATTACCAGCCGTCACAGAATATCGTGGAGGCGAATGCCCGGATCATTGAGCTTGTAGGCGGTGCAGATACCTTGGTTGATCAGTCTCCGATTGCAAGTAATGAAGCAGGAAATTCTTCTGATATTGTATGGCAGGGTGACGGAAGCGGAAACTATGATTACAATGATTATGGTGGAAGTGATTACGACAACAGCTACGACAACAGCTATGATAACAGCTACGACAATAGCTATGACAGCGGAAACGACTATAGTGGAGACGATAGCGGCGATTATAGCGATGGCAGTTATGACAGTGGAAGTGATTCTGGCAGCAGTTACGATAATGGAGGAGACTACAGCGGCGGAGATTATAGTGGAGACAGCTCCGGCGATGGCGGTTTCGAAGATGGAAGCGGATATTGATCAGTAGATAAATATTCCATGATTGAAAATTTAAAGGGACCATCCGAAAGGAAGTGGTCCCTTTTTCGCGAAAAGGATGTGCGCTCTGCCAGCAGTGTTACCATATTGCGAAAGTATATTTATTCGTGCAGAGCCTGAAAGAGGAGAGATACTATGGAAACAGTTGACGTAATTATTCCTGCATACCGTCCGGGAAAAGAATTTGAGAAGTTGTTGGATTCTCTTTCCACACAGAATTATCCAGTGGAAAAAATTCTTGTTATGAATACAGAAGAGAAATTCTGGAACACGGCCTGGGAGAAAAAATTTCCAAAAGTGAACGTGGTACATTTAAAAAAGGCGGATTTTGACCACGGTGGAACCAGATGCCGGGGAGCAAGACTGTCTGATTCAGATATTATGGTATTTATGACTCAGGATGCAGTTCCGGCAGACAGAAATCTGATAGGAAATCTGATCCGTCCACTGCAGGCAAATTCCAAAGTTGGAGCGGCCTACGCAAGACAGCTGGCGCGGGAGGACTGTGCTTATCTGGAAAAATACACCAGAAGATTTAATTATCCGGAAACTTCTTCTATAAAATGGGAAAAAGATACTGGCACATATGGAATAAAAACTTATTTTTGCTCCAATGTGTGTGCAGCTTATAAGAAAAGTATTTATGAGGAAATTGGCGGTTTTGTAAAAAAAGCTATCTTTAATGAAGATATGATCTATGCAGGAACTATGGCAAAGCGGGGATATGGAATTGCCTATGCCGCAGATGCCTGTGTGATCCATTCACACAATTATTCATGCAGACAGCAATTTCACCGAAATTTTGATCTGGGTGTTTCCCAGGCAGATCATCCGGAGATTTTTGAGGGAGTACCGTCAGAGGGAGAGGGACTTCGCCTTGTAAAAAAGAGCCTGGCTTATCTTATAAAAACAGGGCATATATGGCTGGTTCCAAAGCTGGCAGGGCAAAGTGGCTTCAAATATATGGGATATTTTCTTGGGAAAAGATATAAAAAGCTGCCGAAAAAGGTGATTCTGTTTTGTACTATGAACCGTGAATATTGGAAAAACGAGTAACTGTTCAGTGTTTTTACAGTTATGCACTTCGTGAACAGGGACTGTGGCTATGAAAGGTGACACTTTTTTTCGTGTCACCTTTTCTTAATGAATCTATCACATTTTCAACACAATTGCTTGCTAAACTTGTATCATAAATAAAAGAAAATGTTACAGAATGCTGCAAATTCCAACGTGAACAGCAGCACTGTTTATGAACATAGAAGGGAGCAGAAAATGAGTGATGAATGGAATTGGGGACAGGAGCCAGAGAAAACGGATGGCAGCTTCCAACAGCCAGAGAATACAGATGAATCCGGATCGGCTGCATCGGATCAGACAGCGGCCCCCGAAGATGAATTGAATGAAAATGTAACTTATCATTACAAATATACCAGCAGCAGAAATTCAGATGGTGCAGGAAGCACAGACAATGGAAATTATTACGCTTCCAGCAACAATTCAGATACTTCCGGAAATTCATCCAAAGACAGCGGTTTTGAGTCCCAATCTTCGGAACCCAGATATGCGCATTATCAGGTTGATGAACAGGAGAAGAAGCCTGAGGAAAAAAAGAAAGGAAGACATCACAGACTTCATAATGATAAGGCAGCATCTTCCGGTTTTGGAAGGAAAGCAGGAAATACTATTACGCTGGCTGTGATTTTTGGTCTGGTGGCAGGTCTGGTATTTCAGGCAGTGAATATGGTGTCGGATAAATATTTTAAGAAAGAAACTCAGACTGCAGTAGGGTCTGCAGAGACACTTACTTCTTCAGCATCTGCCAGTACCACGGCAGAAGAAAGCACAGATGCAGGCGAAGGCATCAATGCAGAAATCGTAGCAAATGAAAAAGGTCCCGTTGCAGGGGTTGCCCAGGCTGCAATGCCCTCAGTCGTGGCAATCACTTCAGTAAGTATGCAGGAAATTCGCAGCTTTTTCGGCTATGGAATGGAATATCCCAGCACAGGAAGCGGTTCTGGTATTATTGTCGGAGAGAATGATGACGAACTTCTCATTGCTACCAACAATCATGTAGTGGAGGGCGCCACTACACTGAGTGTCTGCTTTATCGGAAGTGATGTGGTAAGTGCAGAACAGGAAACTGAGAATTATGTAAATGGAAATGGAGACTTGAATATTGATGGTGCAGTTTCCGCAAAGATAAAAGGAACTGACGAGGATACAGACCTTGCAGTGATTGCAGTTGAAAAAAGTGACATTCCGGAAGAAACCATGAGTCAGATCAAAATTGCCCAGCTTGGCAATTCGGATGATCTTGCTGTTGGTGAGCAGGTGGTTGCCATTGGTAATGCACTTGGTTATGGTCAGACTGTAACATCTGGCTGGGTAAGTGCCCTGGATCGCACTGTTCAGTCCGATTCCAATACTTATGAGGAGCTGATCCAAACAGATGCAGCAATCAATCCTGGCAACAGTGGTGGTGCCCTTTTAAATATGCAGGGAGAATTGATTGGAATTAACTGTGCCAAAATTGCATCAAGCAGTATAGAGGGAACCGGATATGCCATTCCGATTTCCAAGGCACAGCCCATTCTGGAAGAACTTATGAATCGTAAGACAAGGGATAAAGTTTCAGATGAGTCACAGATTGGCTATCTGGGAGTTAAATTCGCCGATCTTTCCAGAGAAGCAATCCAGATGTATAATATGCCATCTGGTGCATTTGTTATGGATGTGTATCCGGGAGAGGCAGCAGATAATGCCGGAATCCAGAAAAGTGATATTATTACCAAGCTGGATGGCCAGAAGGTTTCAAGTAAGGCTGATATCAACGATAAGCTTCAGTATTATTCAGCTGGTGAAGAAATCGAAATTGAGGTGGCACGGTTAAATAACGGAGAGTATGAGGAATCGACAGTAACTGTTACATTGAGTGCAAGACCGGATGGTAATCAGTAATATGCAAGGGGAGCTGATAAGGCTCCCCTTTTCACATTTTATAAAAAGTTAATTTCTAAATCAGAGAAAAGTATGGTACAATAAGAAAACAAAAATGATTTTTACATAAGATAGGAAAGACTGCTGGTTAGCCTGATAACAGCAGCAGGAAAGGAAATAATTATATGACTGAACATTTTGACGATGAAAAAGACGAAATCATCGATGGCGATATAACAGAGAAGAACGATGATCACGAAGATGACAGCGATTATGAGAAATTCTGTTTTCTCTGTCATCGTCCGGAGAGCCAGGCAGGCAAAATGATCGAGCTTCCTAACAATATACATATCTGTAATGATTGTATGCAGAAAAGCTTTGACACCATGACCCAGCAGATGAATAACGGACTGAATCTGAACGATCTTCTTAATATGCCTAATGTGAGTATGATTAATCTTGGCAGTATTCAGGATGCAATTCCTCGTCCGAAGAAAGTAAAGAAGAAAAAAGAAGATGCCAGGCCAGAGATTGATCTTAAGAAGATCCCGGCACCACATAAGATCAAGGCAAGCCTTGACGAATATGTAATTGGTCAGGAGAGAGCCAAGAAAGTAATGTCTGTTGCTGTCTATAATCATTATAAGCGTGTGGCTACAGACACTATGGATGAGATTGAGATAGAGAAGTCCAATATGCTGATGATCGGACCTACCGGATGCGGAAAGACCTACCTGGTAAAAACTCTTGCCAGACTTCTGGACGTGCCGCTGGCTATTGCAGATGCTACTTCTCTTACAGAGGCAGGCTATATTGGTGACGATATTGAGAGTGTGATCTCCAAGCTTCTTGCTGCAGCAGATAATGATGTGGAGAAAGCAGAGCATGGAATTGTCTTTATTGATGAGATTGACAAGCTGGCCAAGAAAAAGAACACCAATCAGCGTGATGTAAGCGGTGAAGCGGTTCAGCAGGGACTTTTGAAGCTTCTGGAGGGAAGCGAGGTAGAGGTGCCGGTCGGAGCCAACAGCAAAAATGCCATGGTTCCTATGGTAACGGTAAATACCAGAAATATTCTGTTTATCTGTGGAGGGGCATTCCCGGATCTGGAGAATATTATCAAGGAGAGACTGAATAAGCAGGCATCTATCGGCTTTTACGCAGACCTGAAGGACAAATATGACAATGATCCACATATTCTGGAGAAGGTAACAGTAGATGATATCCGTGCATTTGGCATGATTCCGGAATTTATAGGACGTCTGCCGATTATATATACACTGGACGGACTGAATGAGGATATGTTAGTGCAGATCCTGAAGGAACCGAAGAATGCAATTTTGAAACAGTATCAGAAGCTCCTTGCCCTGGATGAGGTGAAGCTGGATTATGAGGAGGATGCGCTTCACGCGATTGCGGCCAAGGCACTGGAGAAGCATACTGGAGCCAGAGGTCTTCGCGCCATTCTGGAGGAATATATGCTGGATATCATGTATGAGATTCCGAAAGATGACAGTATTGGACAGGTGATCATTACCAGAGAATATATTGAAGGTACAGGCGGTCCGAGAATCCTGCTTCGCGGACAGGAAATTCCCCTGATCGGGATGGCTCAGTAGACAGGGAAACAGGTGTTTCATCACTTTGCAGCTGTTCAGGAGACAGCTTTTAGCCGTAAAAGTACTGAATAGTTACAACACTTTTTATATGTAAAGGAGATGGTATTATGGCACGCGATTTTTTTGACGAGTTAAGTGACACAATTACAAGGACAACCAAGGATCTTGGAAAAAAAGCCGGTCAGCTTTATGAGGCGCAGAAGATCAGAAGCAAGATTTCCAGTGAAGAGCAGATGGTACAGAAACTGAAAGCAGACATTGGAAATGTGATCTTTGAAAAGTACAAAGAAGGTGCAGAAGTAGAAGAAGCTCTTAAAGGGTTCTGCGAAGAGATTGAGCAGCATCTGGATATTATTGACGGATATAAGAATGCAGCAGCGGAGATGAAGGGACGGAAAATCTGTCCGGCATGTGGAAAATCTGTAGACAGAAGTGTCTCCTTTTGTCCATATTGTGGCTCTGTATGCCCGACTCCGGAACCGGAGAAAGCTGAGGGTGATGTGGTGGACACTGAGACTGCAGAACCTGTAGAAGAGACAGAAGAGAAGCAGGCAGAGAATGAGGCAGGTACAGAGGAAGAAAAGGTCTCAACAGAAACTGAGAAAAGTGGTCAGGATTTTCCAGGTAAATAAGGAGGCTGCATTTATGCTTTCGCTAACAATTGCCGGCGGAATTTTTCTGTTGGATTATAAGATAAAAGAACATATTGACAGTACCCGCCTTCAGGGAAGCAAAGAAGAAGTACTGGGAGGCAGACTGCTCCTTCGGAACTGTCACAATAAAGATAAGATTCTTGGTAAGGTAAAAATCGGCAGGGAGAATTGCCAGGAGCTTGCAGCAGCCGGTATGGGCTGTGTGGCAGGGGAATACTGGCACCAGCTTCTCCACGGCGGAAATAAGCTTAGCAGAGTCGGTCTTGCCATGATCCTGGGTGGTGGAATGTCCAACTACACAGACCGTCGAAATAAAGGATATGTTACAGATTATGTGAGCCTGAATGTGAAGAAAAAAGAAATTCGTAAGATCGTATTTAATCTGTCTGACGTATGTATTGCTGCAGGTACCATTCTGTGGGCAGCAGGAAATTTATTTTCATATAGGAAAAAATAATCTGAGACAGAAAACAAAAGACACCTGGCACAGTGCGCTAGGTGTCTTTTGTTTTTCTGGAGAGCAGTGAGGGAGGATAAGGCTGCTTTGTATCTGTGCGTTCCAGCAGATAATCTACACTTACATTATAGAAGTCTGCAATTTTGCATAAGACATCAGGAGGGATGATTCTTTCCCCTCGTTCATAACGCGAGTAGGTACGCTGGATCACATTGAGATAGTGAGCCATGTATTTCTGTGTCAGATCATGATCTTCCCGCAGCTCTCTGATTCTTTTGTACGTCATATTTCATTTCTCTGGTGTAAAAGTATAAATAGTATCAGCCGCCAGCCACAGGTGGATAACGGTTGATTTCATTATAAATTGCGGTTCCCTTGGAATAGTTAAAAAGACCAAAATGGACTAAGAACAAATCTATGCCGGAATCCTAAAAGATACAAAAATATATTTTTTAAATTTTTCAAATTTTTTTGAAAATTAGTGTTGACATTTGATTGAATGTGTTGTATTATAATCAAGCAGTCGCGAGAGAGCGATTGAAACATAAGAAATGCAGGAGTGGCGGAATTGGCAGACGCGCAGGCTTCAGGTGCCTGTGGTCGCAAGATCGTGTGGGTTCAAGTCCCATCTCCTGCATTATTTTTTTCTTTTGTTACGAATACCAGAGTTGCGTATAAGGTTGGCTGTGAGGCGCAGGATGTCTCTTTTAATTCAGACTCGGATCCAGTAGCTTTTTTCTGTTGTGCAATTTTTTTAAGCACAACAGAATTTTTTTTTGCTCATATTTTGTTGAAAAAAGCATTTTGCTATGATACAATCTTGAAGATTTAGGATAAAATAAGAAAGAAAATGATATAAGAAAGGGAGATTGTATGAAAGCATTTCTGATATTAGAAGATGGCCATGTATTTACAGGAACCAGCATTGGTTCTGCAAGGGAAGTCATCAGCGAGATTGTTTTTAATACTTCCATGACCGGTTATCTGGAAGTAATGACAGACCCGTCTTACGCAGGACAGGCGGTATGCATGACCTATCCATTAATAGGAAATTACGGAATCTGTTATGATGACCAGGAATCCACCAGACCGTGGATCGACGCATTTATCGTACGTGAATTATCCCGTGTTCCAAGCAATTTCAGAAGCGTTGACACCATTCAGCATTTCTTGACCAAGCATGATATTCCTGGAATCGCAGGAATCGACACCAGAGCTCTTACCAAGATCCTCCGTGAGAAAGGTACCATGAACGGTATGATCACAGTGGATGAAAATTATGACTTAAACGCAATTCTCCCCAAGTTAAAAGCATATACAACTGGTAAAGTAGTGGAAAAAGTAACCTGCCGTGAGAAAGAAATCCTTCCTGGAAATGGTCCGAAGGTAGCCCTCATGGATTTTGGTGCGAAACGTAATATTGCCCGTTCCCTGAATAAGCGCGGATGTCAGGTAACTATTTACCCGGCTCTTACACCGGCCGAGGAGATCCTTGGAGATCATCCGGACGGAATCATGCTCAGCAATGGCCCTGGAGACCCGAAAGAATGCACTTCTATTATTAAAGAAGTAAAGAAACTTTACGATTCCGATGTTCCGATTTTTGCAATCTGTCTTGGACATCAGCTGATGGCACTTGCAACAGGCGGAGATACCTATAAGATGAAATATGGTCACCGCGGTGGAAACCATCCGGTAAAAGACCTTACAACAGGCAGAGTTTACATCTCTTCCCAGAATCATGGCTACGTAGTAGATGCCAAGGACCTTGAGGAGAAAAATATTGCTCATCCTGCATTTGTGAACGTAAATGACGGAACAAACGAAGGAATGGCATACGTTGGAAAGAATATTTTCACTGTACAGTTCCATCCGGAGGCATGCCCGGGACCGCAGGATTCCAGTTACCTGTTTGACAGATTTATGGATATGATGGGAGGAAATAAATAATGCCAAGAAATAAAGACATTAAAAAAGTACTTGTTATTGGTTCAGGTCCGATCATCATCGGCCAGGCAGCAGAGTTTGACTACGCAGGAACACAGGCCTGCCGTTCCCTGAAAGAAGAAGGTCTGGAGGTTGTTCTTCTGAACTCCAATCCGGCTACAATCATGACAGATAAAGATATTGCAGACCGTGTTTACATTGAGCCTCTTACCGTAGAAGTGGTAGAGCAGCTGATCCTGAAAGAGAAGCCAGACAGCGTTCTTCCTACCCTGGGCGGTCAGGCAGGTCTGAACCTTGCCATGGAGCTGGATGAGAAAGGCTTCCTGAAAGAACATAATGTAAGACTGATCGGTACTACAGCCCAGACCATTAAGAAAGCTGAAGATCGTCAGGAATTTAAGGATACCATGGAGAAAATCGGCGAGCCGGTTGCAGCTTCCAAGGTTGTTACCACGGTGGAGGATGGTCTTGCATTTACCAATACCATTGGCTATCCGGTTGTTCTTCGTCCTGCTTACACCCTTGGCGGAAGCGGCGGCGGAATTGCCCACAATGAATACGAGCTTCGTGAGATCCTGGAGAATGGTCTTCGTCTTTCCCGTGTTGGAGAGGTTCTGGTAGAGCGCTGTATCGCAGGCTGGAAAGAAATCGAGTATGAGGTAATGCGTGACAGTACAGGAAACTGCATCACTGTCTGCAACATGGAGAACATTGACCCGGTTGGTGTCCACACAGGAGACTCCATCGTAGTTGCTCCGTCCCAGACTCTTGGAGACAAAGAGTACCAGATGCTTCGTACCTCTGCCCTGAACATTATCACAGAGCTTGGAATCACAGGCGGATGTAACGTTCAGTACGCACTGAAACCAGACAGCTTCGAATACTGTGTTATTGAGGTTAACCCTCGTGTAAGCCGTTCCTCTGCACTTGCAAGTAAGGCAACTGGTTACCCGATCGCGAAGGTTGCAGCGAAGATCGCACTTGGATATACACTGGATGAGATCCCGAATGCTATCACTGGAAAAACATACGCAAGTTTCGAGCCGATGCTTGACTACTGTGTCGTTAAGATCCCGAGACTTCCATTTGATAAATTTATCACAGCTAAGAGAACCCTTACCACTCAGATGAAAGCTACTGGTGAGGTTATGAGTATCTGCCATAACTTTGAGGGTGCTCTTATGAAAGCAATCCGTTCCCTGGAGCAGCATGTGGACAGCCTTATGTCCTATGATTTTACCCAGCTTACAGACGAGGAGCTACTTGCAGAGCTGGCAATCGTAGATGACCGCAGAATCTGGAAGATTGCAGAGGCAATCCGCCGTGGTATGCCGCAGTCCATGCTTCATGACATTACTCAGATTGATATCTGGTTCATTGATAAGCTGGCAATCCTGGTTGGAATGGAAAATGCCCTGAAGAACAGAAAACTTACCAAAGAGCTTCTTCTGGAAGCAAAACGCATGGAGTTCCCGGACTACATCATTGCCCGTCTTACAGGCAAAACAGAAGAAGAAATCAAAGATCTTCGTGCAGATTATGGTATCAAGGCTGCTTATAAAATGGTAGATACCTGTGCAGCAGAGTTTGCTGCTGCCACTCCGTATTACTATTCTGTATATGGCGATGAAGGAACAGAGAATGAAGCAATTGCCACACCGGATAAGAAAAAGATCCTGGTACTTGGCTCCGGCCCGATCCGTATTGGACAGGGTATTGAGTTTGACTTCTGCTCTGTACACTGTACCTGGGCTTTTGCAAAAGAAGGATATGAAACTATCATTATCAACAACAACCCAGAGACAGTTAGTACAGACTTCGATATTGCAGACAAGCTGTATTTCGAGCCTCTTACACCGGAAGATGTTGAGAATATTGTAAATATTGAGAAACCGGACGGAGCTGTTGTACAGTTCGGTGGACAGACCGCCATCAAGCTGACAGAAGCCCTTACCAAGATGGGCGTGAAGATCCTTGGAACATCTGCTGAGAATGTAGATGCTGCAGAGGACCGTGAGCTGTTCGACGAAATCCTGGAGAAATGTCAGATTCCGAGACCGAAGGGACACACTGTATTTACCGCGGAAGAGGCGAAGAAAGCAGCAAATGAGCTGGGCTATCCGGTTCTGGTTCGTCCTTCCTACGTACTTGGTGGACAGGGTATGAGAATTGCTGTAAGCGATGAGGATGTGGAAGAGTACATTGGTGTGATCAACCAGATCGCACAGGAGCATCCGATCCTTGTTGATAAATACCTGATGGGAAAAGAAATCGAGGTTGATGCCGTTTGCGATGGCGAGGACATTCTGATTCCTGGTATTATGGAGCACATTGAGCGTGCCGGAATCCACTCTGGTGACAGTATTTCCGTATATCCGGCAAGAACCATCAGCGAGAAAGCCAAAGAGACTATTGCAGAGTACACCAGACGTCTTGCAAGAGCACTTCATGTAGTGGGTATGATCAATATCCAGTTCATCGTTCTTGGGGATGATGTATATGTAATCGAGGTTAATCCACGTTCCAGCCGTACCGTACCTTACATCAGCAAAGTTACCGGAATCCCGATCGTACCGCTGGCAACCAAGGTAATCCTTGGATACAAACTGAAAGATATGGGCTATGAGCCTGGTCTTCAGCCAGAGGCAAAACACATTGCCATCAAGATGCCGGTATTCTCCTTCGAGAAGATCCGCGGCGCTGATATCAGCCTTGGACCGGAGATGAAATCTACCGGTGAGTGCCTTGGTATTGCAGAGACCTTCAATGAGGCTCTTTACAAAGCATTCCTTGGAGCTGGAATCCGTCTGCCGAAGTATAAGAACATGATTATGACTGTAAGACCGGAAGAGCAGGAGGACGCTGTACCGATCGCTAAGAGATTTGAGGCACTTGGATACCGTATCTATGCCACAAGAGGAACAGCCAATACTCTGAAAGAGCATGGTGTTAAGGTGATCCGTACCAACAAGCTGGAGCAGCCTGCACCGAACCTTATGGACTTGATTCTTGGTCATAAGATTGATGTGGTTATTGATATCCCATCTCAGGGTGTTGAGCATCAGAAGGATGGTTTCGTGATCAGACGTAATGCTATTGAGACGGGAGTAAACGTTCTTACCAGCCTCGATACTGCAGAGGCTCTGGTAACAAGTCTGGAAAACACAGATGCTAACAAGCTGAGCCTGATTGATATTGCGACTATTGCAAGAAGGTAATAAACACGCTCTAAGATATTAAACAAAGGTTACTGTTCACTCCGTTCACAGTAACGCGCTTCGCGATGCACAGAAATCATGCATTCGCATGATTTCGCGCCGCAATTCTCGGGTTTTCTGTGAACTTTGTTCACAAAAAACGCCTCGCGGAACGTTACCAGTGAACAGTAACAAACAAAGGCTAAATTTTGCGAAAAATGCAAAATACAAGTTTACGAAAGCAAAGTTGTGTAATATACTAAAGAGGACGGAGAAGTTCAGGTCTCCGTCCTCATTTTGTTGAAGTTAGAAAGGGGTAGAAATGGATATTATCGAACTTTTAAAGGTAATTTTCCTGGGTATTGTTGAGGGAATTACTGAGTGGCTCCCTATCAGCAGCACCGGGCATATGATCCTGGTTGATGAATTTATTCATCTGAATGTTTCACAGGATTTTATGGACGTATTTCTGGTTGTGATCCAGCTTGGAGCCATCCTTGCAGTTGTTGTTTTGTATTGGAATAAGCTGTGGCCTTTTTACATAAAGAAGCTTCCAAGAAGAACCCAGATGGCTATTGCGAAGAAGCCCAAATGGGCACAGGTGATCCTGAATTTTGTGGAGCGCTTCTGCGATAAAGAGAAATGGATGCTGTGGTTTAAGATTGTGGTAGCATGTCTGCCGACCATTGTGATCGCACTTCCGTTTGATGATTTCATTGAAGAACATTTTAATAACTATGTGGTTGTTGCCATTGCACTGATCGTCTACGGTGTTCTGTTTATTATTGTGGAAAACTATAATAAAGGCAGAGAGCCGCAGTGCACAAGTCTGGAAGATTTATCTTTCAAGACGGCGTTTCTCATCGGCTGTTTTCAGGTGCTTTCCGTTATTCCAGGAACATCCAGATCTGGTTCTACCATCATTGGAGGAATCCTGGTTGGTACTTCCCGTACCGTTGCAGCTGAGTTCACCTTCTTCCTTGGAATCCCGGTTATGTTCGGAGCCAGCCTTCTGAAGATTGTGAAATTCGGTTTTGGATTTACCGGTACAGAGGTGCTGATCCTGGTGATCGGTATGGTGGTAGCGTTTGTAGTTTCTATCCTGGCAATCAAGTTCCTGATGGGCTATATCAAGAAACATGATTTCAAGGCATTTGGATGGTACAGAATCGTACTTGGTGCGCTGGTTTTGGTTTACTTTATTGGTAAGACTTTACTGGCATAAATTACATATAAGAAATTTCGGCGTCAGCCTGCAGGGGAAAATTTGCAGGTTGGCGTTTTTGCTATTTAATGTGTTGGTCGTTATCCCGGACGCGATTTCACAATGTATATTCACCGCCGCGCGTCGCAACGTTCCGGCAAGCTAATGACTAACTACGACTAAGACGCTCAGGAGAGCCTTCGCGCCTAAGTCTCCGTAAGTCATGGATCTCGCCTCCACTAAAACCGCTCCTGAAATGCGCGGCTTGCGAATATACATTGCAAAATCGCTGGTTACTGGAAAGGGAAGAAAGAAACAGTAACGACAACAACGGGGGTGGGGGGAAGTAGTTGGTATCCCGCAACTATATTGTTTTTTCTAATCTATCGTTGTCAAGAAAGTATAGGGAAACCAATCACTCCCCCTCCCCCTTCGTTAAAAGTTCTTACTAACCAGCAAGTCCCAGCCAGTACACAGCATTTGGGCAATGTGTATTACTCCAGCGAGCCATTTCAGGCGCGCTCTTAGCGTAAGCGAAATCCAGCGCTTACGAAGACTTATGCGTGAGGGCTCTCCCGAACGCATTAGTCGCAGTTAGCGATTAGTTCGCTGGAGCGTTGCGCCGGCGAGTGAGTAATACACATTGTCCAAATGCGTCCCTACTGAAGAACTTTTCAACACATTAAATAACAAGTTAAGGTATTTTCTTGTATGTGAAAATAGGCTATAATATAAATAATTCAAGCAAAGTAAACGAGGTGTACTATGGGAAAATATATAATGGCATTGGACCAGGGAACTACCAGTTCCAGATGTATTTTATTTGATAAAAAGGGAAATATGTGCAGCGTAGCACAGAAAGAGTACAAACAGTATTACCCGAAGCCAGGCTGGGTGGAACATGATCCGAAGGAAATCTGGTCCTCCCAGATTTCAGTGGCTACAGAAGCCATGAGTAAGATCAGTGTAGATGCAGAGGATATTCACGCTATCGGAATCACGAATCAGCGAGAGACTACGATTGTGTGGGATAAGAAGACAGGAGAGCCGGTTTATCCGGCAATTGTATGGCAGTGCCGCAGAACAGCTGATATGATTGAGAAGATGGAAAAAGACGGCATGTCAGAGTTGGTTCGAAAGAAAACCGGTCTGATTCCGGACGCCTATTTTTCCGGAACGAAACTGAAATGGATCCTGGATCATGTAGAAGGTGCCAGAGAGCGTGCGAAGAATGGGGAACTTCTCTTTGGAACAGTAGATACCTGGCTGATCTGGAAATTGACAAAAGGGAAAGTTCATGTGACGGATTACACCAACGCTTCCAGAACCATGCTTTTTGACATCCATGAGAGAAAATGGGATAAAGAGATTCTGGAATACCTGGATATCCCAGAGTGCATGCTGCCGGAAGTGAAGCCAAGCAGTTGTATTTATGGTTATACCAATGAGAACCTGATTGGGGGCAGAATCCCAATTGCCGGGGCGGCAGGAGACCAGCAGGCAGCTCTTTTCGGACAGTGTTGCTTTGAGTCAGGTGATGTAAAGAATACATATGGTACCGGCTGCTTTATGCTTATGCATACAGGAGATAAGGCAGTAGAGTCAAAGAACGGACTTCTTACCACCATTGCAGTGAAAGCAGACGGAACACCGGGATATGCCCTGGAGGGAAGTGTTTTCGTGGCAGGTGCTGCTATTCAGTGGCTGAGAGACGAAGTGGGAATTCTGGAGAGTTCCCCGGATTCTGAGAAATATTGTCTGTCAGTGCCGGACACAAACGGCGTATACGTGGTTCCTGCGTTCACAGGTCTCGGTGCACCATACTGGGATCAGTATGCAAGAGGCGCTATCCTTGGTCTTACCAGAGGCGCAGGAAAATCTCATCTGGTGCGTGCCACGGTAGAGTCCCTGGCCTATCAGGTACACGACGTTCTGGAAGCCATGGAGAAGGATTCTGGCATTGATCTCAGCGCCCTCCGCGTAGACGGTGGCGCCAGCGCCAATAACTTCCTCATGCAGTTCCAGGCTGACCTTCTCGACACTCAGGTAGTCCGCCCTAGCTGCATCGAAACCACCGCCCTTGGCGCCTCTTATCTTGCAGGGCTCGCCACCGGTTTCTGGAAAGACGCCTCCGAAGTAAAAAGCAACTGGCAGATCGGCCGTCAGTTCACCCCACAGATGACAGAAGAGGAGCGTAAGAAGAAGCTGAAAGGGTGGAAGAAGGCTGTGAAGTGTACGTTTGAGTGGGCGAAGGATGAAGAAGAATATAAGTAAAAAATGCCACATAATCAGGAATTTATTTTTACACTTTACAATAAACGTGTGATTTAAAATCCACTTTAACATGTATAATAAAGAAAATAGATCTGACCATAGAGCAATTTCAGGTTTCCCAGAATCTCCTTTCTGCTCTATGGACAGTCTTTCAAGAAAGTAGCATTTACTTTGATCAAGACAGTTACTTTGAATAGGAATCAGCAGCTGACAGAAGAACAGAGTCGGCAAATTGAAAAAGCCACTAAAAGAGAAATTGTTAAGTTAAAAATGATTGTTTAAGAGGGGGAATTTTATTCTGCTTTCTTATACTTAATATAATTCACCACCATCATCGCTAACTTAAACGTTAACGCATCCTCAAAGGTTCGGATATCCAGCCCGAATTTTTTCTGCAGCTTTTCGAAGCGGTACACCAGTGTATTTCGGTGTACGTAAAGCTGTCTGGAGGTTTCGGAAAGATTCAGGTTGTTTTCGAAGAAGGTGCGGATGGTAGCGAGTGTTTCGTCATCAATAGAATCCAGAGTTTCTTCTTTGAAAAACTCATCGATAAACATCTCGCAGATCTCCACCGGCAGCTGATAGATCAGGCGACCGATTCCAAGACGGTTATATCCAAACACATTCTTGCCAGTATAGAAAATCTTGCCCACTTCTAAGGCAGTACGTGCTTCCTTGTAAGCATCCGGGAGCTGCTTCAGGTCATCTGCAATATTGCTGTAGGAAACCCAGGCGGAAGTCATGGCCTCTGTATTCAGCATGTCCACCAGCATATGGGCAATATCATCCAGATCGGAATAATCCTCAGAAGGCTGGAGTTCACGGAGAATAATAATTCCGGAATCGTCTATAGCAGTAATAAAATCTCTTGTCTTAGCTGCAAAAATATTACGGATGGTAGCCAGGGCATTTTCGTCCTTGCTCTGTTTGGTCTCCACCAGGAAAACAGCACGCCGTACAGTGGTTGTGATATGAAGCTTTTTCGCACGGTTAAAAGCGTCTACCTCAGAGTAGGAGCCAAGGAGAAGATTCTGCATAAATACGTTTTTGTCGCTCTTTTCCATGTAAGCGGTAAGCAGGCTCTCAATCTGGCAGACTGCCAGTTCCCCGATAGTGGAAGCGGCCTCCGCATTTCCCCATACGATCAGGACATATTGAAGCTGGTGACTCTCTGTCACTTTATACAGCCGGCAGTTCATATTGGAAATACACAGCACCTCATCTTCCTTAAATTCTTCCAGTTTCTCTTCGGAAGGAAGGGCTCTATCGCAGGTGCTGATATAAATGGTGTTATCTAAATTTACAAGGCAGAAATCCAGATGACTGATATTCTTCCAGTCTTCCAGACATTTCTGGAGAATCTGAAGTAATTTCATAGGTGTGCTCCTTTAGTAGAAAAGTAATAAAGTTTGCTCAAGGTGTGCGTACACACGAAGCGCGTCCGGCGTCTGTGGCTTGGACTTGCTAAGTGTCCGGGTGTGCATTCGCACTAAATTCGCACTGCACCTGTGGGCTTACGCTCATTAAGTGCTCATAGTATACCACAAAAAAGCCCCAGGGGAAAACCCCTGAGGCCTAACTAAATTCATTCTTCTAAATATTAGTTGCAGATAGTAAGCTCTGTCTCTTTATCAAAGAAGTGAGATTTCTCCATATCGAATGCGAATTTGATTGTATCGCCTGTCTTGGAGTTTGTACGAGGATCAACTCGTGCTGTAACCTGAGTTCCGTTTACATCGAAGTACAGGAATACTTCAGCACCAAGAAGCTCATAAACTTTAACTGTAGATGTCATTGGAACGCTTGGAGAAGCTTCGATGAACATCTGAGAATCATGAATATCCTCTGGACGGATACCAAGAACAACTGTCTTGCCAACATAACCGCCGTCTTTCAGAACTTTCGCTTTTGCTGCTGGGATAACAATGTCATACTCACCAACTTTAGCAATAAGGTCGCCGCCTTTTTCAGCAATCTGAGCGTCAAGGAAGTTCATCTGCGGGGATCCCATGAATCCTGCAACGAACAGGTTGCCTGGCTGCTCATAAAGGTGCTGTGGTGTATCAACCTGCTGAACAACACCATCTTTCATAACAACGATTCTGGTACCAAGGGTCATAGCCTCTGTCTGGTCATGTGTTACATAGATGATTGTTGCGCCCAGTCTCTGATGGATCTTGGAAATCTCGATACGCATCTGAACACGAAGTTTAGCATCCAGGTTGGAAAGAGGCTCATCCATAAGGAATACCTTAGGATTACGAACGATAGCACGTCCCATAGCAACACGCTGTCTCTGTCCACCGGAAAGAGCCTTAGGTTTACGATCAAGAAGTTTCTCAAGGTCAAGGATTCTGGCTGCTTCTCTAACAGCTTTGTCAATCTGATCTTTCGGAACTTTACGAAGTTTCAGACCAAATGCCATGTTATCATATACTGTCATATGAGGATACAGAGCGTAGTTCTGGAAAACCATTGCGATATCACGGTCTTTCGGCTCTACATCGTTCATAACCTTGTCACCGATTTTTAATGTACCACCGCTGATCTCCTCAAGACCTGCGATCATACGAAGTGTTGTAGATTTTCCACATCCAGATGGTCCAACGAAGATGATGAACTCTTTGTCTTCGATTTCAAGGTTGAAATCTTTAACTGCCTGGAAACCATTCGGGTAAGTTTTGTTAATGTGCTGTAATGATAAGCTTGCCATGATTTTTCCTCCAAATTTCTAAATTAATTATTATAATCAAAATTGTTTCGATGCTTTTTTCATCTGATGTTAGTATAGCGAAAACCATCCAAAAGGGCTAGGGCAGAATCGTACAAACTTTTAAACAGTTTCTTGTCAATCTGACGAAAAAGCAGTAGCCTTTGGCGCTCGCTTCTCATTTATGAACATTCCTTGTAGTAATTTTGCATGAAAAAGCTGTTGAAACCAGTCACATTTGCATAAAAACAGGTAGTAGATGTTCAGTCCGCAGCCATGCATAGTCTCGTAATTTCCCTGACCTTTGGCAATGATCACGTCAGCATTATATAGAAGTTCTCTGGCGTGGGTACTGATCCCGTGAAGCCAGGTACCGCCTACGTCGTTTCCGTTTCCAAGTACAGGCACAACATCAGTAAGACCGCAAAATTCAGCGTCCTCCATGGTTGCGTCATTTCCAGCGGGCAGTCCGCGTACTAATGCTGTGATCCGTATATTTGGAAATATCTTTTTCAGAATCTGGATGGCAATTTTGTCCAGAACGATCTCACCGCAGTTATCGGTAATATATACAACATTCTCTGCCTTTTTCATATCCTGGCAGAATTGACGATATTCCTGTTCGTCAAGATCATCCTTGTTTTCACTTTTAATAAGAGAAAGTGCAGTTTCCTTGCTGACTTCCGGAAGCGCCGCAAAGTCGATATAGTTGCCGGTGCGGGCATAAATAAGTGCGGCTTTTAAGGGATCTTCTGAATAACGGATAGTGGAACGAAGCTCAGCTTCCAAATCCAGCATAAGCTGGTCATATTCTTTGTTGATCCGGGTGAAATCTTCCATAGGAACGCCCCAGAAGGAACAGTAGAATTTCTTCAGTTCTGTGGAGATGCTTGGAACGCAGTCGTCATCCTTTGGATGTTCAAAACGCTGGCGGATTGCTTCCATATATTGTTTTTTTCTGTCTTCGTCGTTAAAATGACGAATTTTTGCTTCCTGTTTGCGTATCTGACAGGCCATACATTTTGAATTTAATTTCATTCGTACCTCCTGAAAATAAGTTGCTGGCTAATTTTTCAATAACATTATTGAAAGATGCCAGGGCAAAAGATATTTTGACATTCACATCATTGAAAGAAACTATAATTAATGAAATGAGTGTCAAAAGGTCTTTTGGCACTCATTTGATACCCGGATTGCTACGCAGCTGCGCTGCTCCCGCAATCCTTCAAATATTCGAAATCCGCTGATTTACTGCGTAAATCGCTGCTTTCTCATCCAAGTTCAAAAGCCTTATTGTGCAAGCACGAACAGCTTTTTGACCTGTTGACACTGGTATCATAATTACTTACATTATAGCAGAAATTGTCTGACAGAACCAGAGAATGTTTGAAAAATAAAGTCACTGTTCACTGGTAACGTTCCGCGAGGCGTTTTTTGTGAACAAAGTTCACAGAAAACCCGAGAATTAAGTTTGCGCAGCAAACGCTACTTCTTGTGCTTGTCACAAGAAGGTTCGTCTTTCTGTGCTTCGCAAAGCGCGTTACTGCGAACGGAGCGAACAGTAACAAAATAAACTTGTACGTTATTTGAAAGGTTGTATGTCATAAAATGTATTATAGAGAGAAAATAATATAGAAAAACGTTTAATTAGACGAAAAATATAGTGATAATCCATAAAAATTAAGTATATAATCTATAAAAAAAGCTGAAAAAAATAAATAGTATTTACAAAATCCATTTGACGTGCTACTATCAGTTTAAAGATAAGTAAAACGATTAACGAGAAACCAGTAAACTAAAAGAAAAACATGGAATTAATCCGGTTTTTTATTTTTTACAAAGAAGATTAAACGATTAATTAAAATCGGCAAAGGCAGGTGCAAATATGAAAAAACACTTGAAACAGTTGGATCTGAAGAGAATCCGGATCACAGACAGTCTGTTTGGGGAATATGTGAATAAAGTAAGCGAGAAGATCATTCCCCATCAGTGGAAAATTCTCAATGACCAGCTGGAAGATTCAGAGCCTACCTATTGTATCCATAATTTCCGTATTGCCGCAGGTGAAGAAAAGGGAGAGAGAAAAGGAGTTGTTTTCCAGGACACAGATCTTTACAAATGGCTGGAAGCGGTTGCCTACACCATAGCAGGTGGCCGTGGGGAGCATCTGGAAGAGCTGGCAGATCAGGTTATTGATCTGATAGGGAAAGCACAGGAACCAGATGGATATCTGAATACTTATTTTTCCGTAAATGCCCCTGCGAAGAAGTGGACCAATCTGGTGGAGGGCCACGAATTGTACACAGCCGGACATATGATCGAAGCTGCTGTTGCTTATTACCAGGCTACAGGTAAGGAGAAAATCCTTAATATTGCAAAGAAAAATGCAGATCTCATATGCAGGGTGTTTGGTACAGGAAAAGGCCAGAAACGAGGTTATCCGGGACATCAGGAAATTGAACTGGCCCTGGTGAAGCTTTACCGGGAGACCGGAAAGAAGATTTATCTTCAGCAGGCCAGGTATTTTATCCAGGAGAGGGGCAGGAATCCTAATTATTTGCAGGCAGAAATTGCGGGAAGAGGACATCCGGAATTTTTTCCGGAGTTCGAGAGGTACGATCTGGAATATTCCCAGGCTCACAAGCCTCCTGTAGAGCAGGATGAGGCAGTTGGACATGCAGTAAGGGAAATGTATATGTGCTCCGCAATGGCTGATCTGGCCGGAGAAGATGCCGATTCAGGGCTTATGGAAGCTTGCAGCAGAATTTGGGAGAACATGACGACACGGCGGATGTACATTACAGGAGGAATCGGAAGCAGCGGCTTCCGCGAGCGGTTTACTACAGATTACGATCTTCCAAACAGTACCAACTATTCTGAAACCTGCGCATCTATCGGTGTGATGATGTTCGGGCAGAGAATGGCAGCCATCACAGGAGATGCTTCTTATTATGACTATGTAGAGAAAGCGTTGTATAACACTGTGATTGCAGGAATCAATATTGCAGGAGACCGGTACTTTTATGTAAACCCACTTGAGGTGGTTCCGGAATTTTGCACAGAGCACACTTACATGGAGCATGTGAAACCGGTAAGGCAGAAATGGTTTGGAGTTGCCTGTTGCCCGCCAAATGTGGGAAGAACCCTTGCTTCTTTGGGACAGTACATATACGCAGAAGATGAGGAAGGGGTTTATATTAACCAGTTTATCTCCTCTACAGCAGATACAGAAATCAAAGAGAGCCGTATGAAGATAAAAATGGATTCCACGCTTTTGCAGGATGGAAAGGTTCAGCTCCAGGTGCAGTCGTCCGGACCAGGAATCCTGAACATCCGCATTCCCTGGTACAGTGAGAAATGGGAATGTGTGCAGAATGGAATTTCCATAAAAACGCAGCCTGACAAAGGCTATCAGAGGCTTTGCATTTCACCGGGAGACACACGGATCAGTATTGATTTCCATGTGGTTCCCAGATGGATGGGAGCCAATGACCAGGTGAGGGCAGATGCAGGAAAAACAGCCCTGATGAAAGGTCCGCTGGTGTATTGCCTGGAGGAAAAAGAAAACGGCAGATTCCTTTCAGAGATTTTTGTAGAAGAGAACACTTCGATAGAAGAAAACGCTCCCGCAGAAGAACTGGTAGGAAATGTTCCAACTCTTTCCTATAAAGGAATACGTGTAAGAAACAAAGGTGCAGACGGCGAAAATCAGTTGTACGGAAGTGTAGAGCTGGAAAAAGAAGAAGTTTCTCTGCGGGCCGTTCCGTATTGTATGTGGAACAACCGGGGACAGGGGGAAATGCTTGTATGGCACAAGCTGCGGATATGACAGTATTACAGATTAACTTTAAAACAGTAAATGTTTACAGCGGCCAGGCAAAGCCGTTATAATAAGATTAAGAAAAGGAGAAGTAGTATGAAGAAAAAACAGTTATTGGGGATTTTACTTGCAGGTACAATGATGGTTGGAGCAGCAGTTCCGGTTTTTGCAGCAGATGGTGACAGAGTAAAGATCACATATGCACAGTGGGGAAATGAAACTGAGACAGCAGCTACACAGGCAGTTGCTGATAAGTTCAACAGCGAACAGGACAAGATCGAAGTAGAAGTAGTGAAGATCGATCACGATACCTACGTTACCAAGCTGAATGCCATGGCTACAGCTGGTGAGCTTCCGGATACCGGTATTATGAGTGAGGCCGGCGTGCTGAAATTTGCAGAGAACGGACTTCTTGCAGACATCAGCTCTATGTATGGTGAAGGCGATGCCAAACCTCTGGATTGTCTGACATTCCGTTACGACGGCACACCAGTTGCATATTCTGCAGCAAACGAAGTTCTGAACCTTTGGTACAACAACGATCTTCTGAAAGAGGTTTGTGAGAAGCAGGGAATCGATCCTTCAGAGGTGACTCCTCCGGCAGATGCTGAGGATGCATGGGATTGGGATACTTTTGTCCAGACAGCACAGAAGCTGACTCTGGATATCAATGGAAAGAATGCTTTGGATCCTGATTTTGATCCGGACAATGTAGATATTTACGGATGTACCATTAACACACTGCCATGGCAGCTGGAAGTATGGGCAAAATCCAATGGCGGCGGATATTACAGCGAAGATGGCTCTGAATGCACCATTGACTCTCCGGAAACGGTAGAAGCACTTCAGAGAATCGCAGATCTGTCAGACGTTTACCACTGCGCACCTCCTGTAACAAGTGCTGCTAATGCTCTGGAATCCTCCCTTGGAAGCAAAAAGGTGGTTATGGCAACAGACGGTGCATGGAACGTCGGCACCTTCCTTGGACCAAGCGCTGATTTTGATTACGGTGTAGGTGTTCTGCCTTACATGAAAGAAAAAGTTACTATCTGTACTGGTGGACCAAACGTGGTATTCTCCACAACAGAGCACCCGGAAGAAGCTATGGAATGGCTGAAATGGTATTATCAGGAAGAGAATTCCTGGTCCCTGATCGAGGCTGGAACATGGATGCCGATCCTGGATTCCTGGTACACAGATCCTGAGAAAACAGATAAATGGATCAACAACCCGAACTATCCGGATAAAGACATGTACAAGAGCGCAGTTGTGGATTATGCTATGAACAACGCACAATCTACCTCCTGGTATTATGTAAACGGAACTGAAGAGTTCAACGCCACACTTGATTCTGTATTCTCCAGCGTATGGGCTGGTGAGGAGACCATGGAAGAAGCGATTAACGAGAACCTGGAAGAGCTTCAGGATATCTTTGCTGAGAACAATGGCTGATCGGAGCTGTTCATACAGGCTCTAGAGCTGGTTATTTTATAGCAAAATAGTGAACGAAACAGTTACTGATAATAGGTAACATGAAGCAGCAGTGAAAATCTGCTGAAAAATAGGAAAAGCAACTGGACTGACCGGTTACTGTCCAAGGATATTATTTCATATTACTGACAGATACCGGTCAGCTCCCTTTTAAGAGGTGCGGGCATGAAAGCAAATAAGAAAAACAAAATAAAAGTGACATCAAGGGCCGGTAGAAAAGAAGAAAGGACCGCTTATCTCTGTCTGATACCGGCATTCCTTGGAGTAAGTCTGATCAGTTATCTGCCGACACTGGCAGTATTTGTTTTAAGCGTATTTAAGTGGAATGGTCTTTCCTCACCGGAGTTTGTAGGTCTGGAGAACTTCCAGCGTATTTTTACAAAAGATATTTATTTCGCAGATTCTATAAAAGCGACAATTTTGTACGCTCTTCTGGCTGTGGTAGGCGCTATTATCTATTCTCTTCTGGTAGCCCTGCTTTTGAATATGAAAATATGGGGACGGACATTATTCCGTTCTGTTTTCTTCATTCCATACCTTTTGCCTGCAATCGGTGTTTACAAAGGATGGCAATGGTTATATGAAGGTAACTTCGGACTTTTTAACTTTGTCCTTCGAATGGTGGGACTGAAACCTCAGAGATTCCTGGACAGTCCGAGTCAGGTAGTACCTTCCCTGGTAGTAATTGCAATCTGGACAAGCGGCAACCTGATCGTGGTTTTCCTTGCAGGACTTCAGAATGTACCGCGGGTTTACATGGAAGCAGCGGAAATTGATGGTGCAAATGCATGGCAGCGCTTCTGGAACGTTACCATTCC
Source organism: Ruminococcus sp. Marseille-P328 (assembly GCF_964249465.1). Lineage (NCBI taxonomy): Bacteria > Bacillati > Bacillota > Clostridia > Eubacteriales > Oscillospiraceae > Ruminococcus > Ruminococcus sp. Marseille-P328. Next base: position 109,190 of record NZ_CAXUBQ010000015.1, read on the forward strand.
AAGCATTTCCCCGATTATTTTTTACAACGTGCTGACTGCCCTGATCACACACCTGCAGGTTATTAACCCGGCGCTGGCTCTTACAGATGGCGGCCCAGGAAAAAAGTCCATGTTTATGTCCTATGTTATTTATCTTTATGCATTTAAGAAAAACAAACTGGGATATGCAGCTGCTTATTCTGTGATCTTCTTTATCCTGGTTGGAATTTTTACGGCAGTACTCTTTAAGACGCAGAAAGAACAGATTTTCGGAGAGGGGGAATGAGAAATGGCTGGAAAAATGGCAAGCAGAAAGAAAAAAGAAAAAGCCTTTAATGTTCTGGCGTTTTTCATTGTACTGATTCTGGCTGCATTGGTACTTCTTCCCATCTGGTGGATTTTCCGTTCTTCCCTGATGAGCACGGCAGCATTGAATGAATATCCGCCTTCCTTTATTCCTCATGAGTGGCTCTGGTCAAACTATTCCAAAGCGCTGGAGACTTTTGAGTACTGGACTTATTTTAAGAACACATTCACCATTATCATTCCGGCAGTTACCTTTGGTACCATCACTGCGATTTTTTGCGGATATGCCTTTGCAAGACTTCGTTTCCGCGGGAAAAAGCTGATCTTCAACATCTGTGTTGGCACGATTCTTCTTCCGGGAATGGTAACCTTGATTCCTCTGTATATTTTCTGGACAAAGGGAATGGGACTGGGTGATACATATTGGCCGTTGATCTTGCCGTTCTTAACAGGTGGTGGCTTTTTCAACATTTTCCTGATCCGGCAGTTTCTGATGACGATTCCAAAGGAACTTGATGAGGCGGCTTCCATTGACGGGGCTGGAAGAATGAGAATCCTATGGACAATTCTTGTTCCTTCAATTAAACCGGCGGTAGTTGTAGTTGGAATGATGCTGTTCATCCAGATATGGAACGACCTGCTTCAGCAGATCATTTACATTAACAGCATGAGCAAATTTACCTTTGCCATTGCGCTGACCAACTTTACCGGCTCATTCGGAACTAACTGGCCGGTGGCACTGGCAGCCACGTTTATGACAATCCTTCCTGGTATTGTGATTTATATCTTCGGGCAGAAGAGCTTTGTGGAAGGAATTGTGCTGACTGGTATGAAAAATTAAATTATAACAATATTAACATTTTCAGGCAGGGCGGTGGTCCTGCCTGTACGAAATTTAAAATGAGGATGTAAAAAGCCTCTTTTTCAAACACGCTCTAAGACAATGCTTTGTGGGGTGTATGAAGAGGCTGTAATCAGGCAGTAATTTTGAGGAAAAGCATATGAGACTGACAAAAAGATTCATGGACTGGTATCAGGGAAATAATGATAAGGAGAAAGAGACGCCAAAGGGCGGTGTGAAGAGAGTTGGTTATGTACTCTGGAATTACGCCGGCAGACTGGTTGGGGCAAATGTGCTGTTCCTTTTGTGCTGTATTCCAATCGTGACGATTCCGGCAGCTCTGTCAGCACTGAACCGTTATCTTTCGGCGATTTACCGGGTAGGATATGGTTTTTCCCTGGAGGATTACTGGAAAGAATTTAAGTCTGATATTCTGAAAAATCTTCCGGCGGGAGTGCTCACCGGCGCTCTGGGATTCTATTCCTGTTATCTGCTCAGTCTTGCTGGAAATTTCGGCAAGGGAACTACCCATGATGTGCTGATTGGGTGTGGGATTGGTGTAATGATCTTTGCCATACTTATTGGTGGATATTATTTTGTAATGTCCGCTATGTTAGACCTTGGCGTGGGGGTATTGCTGAAAAATACATTTCTCATTATGGTATTGGAATGGAAGCTGAGTATGGTGATCGTAATCACTGTGGTAATTGCCGGCGGAATTTTGCTGGCACTGGCACCATATTCTCTGTTTCTGCTGCTTACGATCGGCGTTTCTTTTCCGCAGATGGTGATATATGCCTGTGTGGACAGGGCCGTGGAGCGAAGGGTGCTGCAGCCCTTTGAAAAATTACAAAGTAGAAGAGCAGGGGAGTAGAGATGGCGATTGTGGCTGTGAATAAAATATGATAAGATTGTGATAGAAAGAATTAATAAAAAAACCGGAGGGAGAAGTTCCATGCCGACCATAAAAGAAATTGCAAAAGCCTGTAACGTATCAGTTGCGACTGTTTCCAATATTATAAATCATAAAGGCAGCGTTGGTGATGCCACCAGGGAGCGTGTAGAGAAGGTGATTCGCGAGATGAATTATACGCCTAATTATGTTGCCAAAAATCTGAAAACCAAAAACACCAGAAGTATCGGTGTTATTGCAGAAGATATGACAGTTTTTGCTCTTCCTGATATTATCGACGGCATTACGGAATACTGTGAGGAAGCTGATTACCAGATTCTTCTTGTAAATCTCCGTCTTTATAAGAAATTCCAGGATAATTATTACCGTGATAACCGTCACAAAGAAATTGTACGTCAGGAGTTCCAGAAGCTTCTGGCAAAGCAGGTCGAAGGAATTATTTATGTGGCTGCCCATGAGCGCCTGATCGATATTATCCCAGAGGATCTGCCCATTCCAACGGTAGTTGCTTATGGCTTTACTGGCAGTGGGAAAATCCCATCTGTAGTGGTGAAGGATATCAAAGGTGCCCATGATCTGGTCAGTTATATTGTTTCCAGAGGACACAGGAAAATTGGTGTTATCGCAGGTAAGAAGGAGAGTATTCATACCCAGTCCCGTCTGGAGGGCTACCAGAAGGCTTTGTTCGAAGGAGGGATTCTCTATGATCCGGATATGGTTACTTATGGGGACTGGGATCGGCAGAGTGGCTATGAGAACACGGATATTCTTTTGGAAAAGGGTGCAACAGCTATTTTCTGTATGAATGATTTCATGGCTGGTGGAACCTATGACCGTTTGGAAGAGCTTGGGCTTCATGCTGGGAAAGATGTGGCTGTGGCTGGCTATGATAACCGTGAAATGGCATGCTATGAAAAGCCGCCGCTTACTACCATGGCTCTTCCTCTTCATGATATTGGCTATAAAGCCTGTCAGATCATTATTGGGATTCTGACAAAAGAAGAAGTGGAGTTGGATAATGGAAATTGCTTTGTGGAGTGTATTCCTTGTATTCGGGAGTCGGTGAATGCGGTGGAGGCATAGAGAACGGTATTTGCTATTTAATGTGTTGAAAAATTCTTCAGGAGGGACGCATTGTCCAAATGCGTCCGGAATAACGACCAGCACATTAAATAGCAACTTTTTTAAGAAATCGCAGCTTCAGCGAATGCAGTTGTAACCAGGTTTTCACAATCTGCCCTGTCAGATAATTCTCCTGCACTCTCCAGAATATCCTGCAAAAGTTCAAAACTATCTTTTTCGAATATCAGATTCTCTTTCCAGGTATCCTGCTCATAATAACGCTTGACAATTTTGGTAAGGGTATCCATATCTGTTTCCGGGAATTGAGGGGAAATCACCTGCGCAATTTCCTCAGGGGAATGGCTTTGTACATAGTCCATGCCTTTTTGAAGGGCGTTTGTGAAGCTCTGGATAATCTGTGGGTTTTCGTTAAGAAAGCTGGTCTTTGCACTGTAAGAGGTATAGGGGACATAGCCGGAATCCACGCCCAGAGAAGCCACTACATAGCCTTTTCCTTCTTTTTCCAGGGCGGTTGCAGAAGGCTCAAATTCAACAGTAAAATCTGCCGACATGTCACCGGTAAATGCAGCTGCAGTGGAACCAAAATCAATACTCTGGTCGATTTCCAGATCCGACGCCGGATCAATATTATGATTCTTTAAAATATACTCAAATACCATTTCCGGCATGCCACCTGTCGTCTGTAACACAATGTAAATATCCGTTCGATAGCTGTTTTGCAGTCATTTCTGCAGATAAATTAAACGTTTCTGGCAGATAGTCACTGGCAAGCAATGTGATTTCTTTTTTTGCTTTTACGATTCTGTATGGTTTCAGCGAGTTTTCGGTAGGCTCCAGAATGCCAAGGCTTTTCGCCAGTTCAATATATGGCAGAATACTCTGCTTTGTCTTTTTGAATCCCAGGTCTGTGATATGTTCGGACAGATATTTGGCGGATGTGTAGCCACGCGTATCTTCGGCAATCAACATCAGCACAATGGCAATGATCGTATTTTCCCTGCGGTTCATTTCATTGGCAGGGCTGTAGCTGATCAGATTAGATAATCCATATTTTAAAGTTATTTCCGGCATTCCATCTTCGTCTACCACAATTTTTTCTATGAGTAGTTCAATATCCCTGCGGTCAAGTGTTCCCCCGTCAATAATCTTATCTACGACATCAAGAGCATTCCGTAATGTATCTTTTACATCCGGTGTTTCGATTGCAGTTTCGGCTAGCTCTTTTAACTGCATTTCAAGACCATGAATCTGAGCCAGTAAATCTTTTTGCATGGAATCATAAGTCTCATGAATCAAATCCTCATTTCCGGAAGAGGTAGCCAGGTCTTTTACTTTTTGTGTGAGTAAAACTTTTAACTGATTTTTTCGGTCAGATATTTCTCCATGCAGTTCCTTTCGTTTTTCCTCTACTGTTTTCTTTTCAGCTTCAAAATCTTTTAAATCGTAGGTAGCAATGACTTCACAGAGTGCATTTCTGCACATTTTGATATAAGTCAGAACATCCTCCATCAAATTATCTTCTTCAATCAGATGAGCCTTGGAGCAATAACGTCTGCCTTTGGTATTATATGTCGTACAGATATAATATTTCCGTTCCCTGCTGGATGTCTGGCGCTTAATTGGTGTAAGACGACTTCCGCAGTCCTTACAATACAGACAGCTTCCGAAGGGATGGGGAATCTCTGAACCAAGCCATTGTCCCCGGCTTCCACGATAATTCGTGCAGTTACGCTTTTCTTTTAATTCCTGCATCAGTGAAAAGGTTGCTTTATCAATAATCGCCGGATGATGATTTTCAAAAATACATTGTTCTTCCTTTGGGACACGTTTGTCCTTTCCATGAACGGTATTCCTTGCACGCTTTTTCAGCCGGAACGTTCCAATATAAAAATCATTGTCCAGGATTTCTTTTATCATGGCATCCGACCATTTGGAAGCGACCAGCCTTTTGGATAATCTTCCCTCTTCGATTTCGCGTTCCCGCTGGATCATAGAAGGTGTAGGTGCACCATGTTCTGTCAGATACGTGGCGATTTTTCGATAGCCGGAACCGGAAAGATATAAGTCGTAAATTTGCTTAATATATTCTGCTTCTTTTGGTACGATTTCCAGAATCGTCTTATCTTTTTCATTGCGCCGGTATCCAAAAGGCGGTCTGGTGATCAAAGTTCCTTCTTTTTGCCTTGCTCCGATGGCTCGTTTGATCTTTTTACTGGTATCTTTCACATACCTTTCATTAAACCAGGTTTTGATACCAATGGTGTCATCACTGGAATCCATAGAATCATAATTATCATCAATGACGATCAGGTGTTTGCCACGTTCCTGAAACTCATCCAGAAGCAGAAGCACCTTTGCGTTATGTCTGCCAAGACGGGAGAAGTCTTTGACGTATACGGTATCAATCTCTTTATCCAGATCTGCCATCATTTGACGAAATCCCGGTCTGTCAAAGATATAACCGGAAATTCCATCATCTTCATACCAGCGGTCAATTTTTACACCATGATCATCGGCATATTGACTGATGATCAGCTTCTGATTTTCTATGGAAACGTAATTTTTCTTTTCATCATCTCTGGAGAGACGGACATATCCTGCATTCATAATTGTTCCTTTCTAAATGTAAATACAAATGTTATGCACTATGTAATTTTATTATATATATAATGGGTAAGAAAAAGTATATAGTCAAATTGAAGGAATTTAAACATATGAAATATTTGATATTGAAGATAGATTGCGAAAACATGTGAGATTTGATATGATTTTAAGAAAATATTTAATAGATTTTGGAAATTTGACGGAGGTAGTTATGGCTTTTGATTTTAAGAAAGAATATAAAGAATTTTATATGCCGAAGAAAAAACCAGAGATTGTAAATGTCCCGAAGGCTAATTACATTGCAGTCAGAGGTAAAGGCAATCCAAACGAAGAAGGCGGTGCATATCAACAAGCGATTAGTGTTTTATATGCTGTTGCATACACATTAAAAATGAGTTACAAGACAGATTATAAAATTGAAGGTTTTTTTGAATATGTTGTCCCGCCATTGGAAGGCTTTTGGTGGCAGGACGATGTCGAGGGTGTAGATTATACAAATAAATCTGCTTTTAACTGGATTTCTGTCATTCGTCTGCCTGATTTCATTTCTAAAGCTGATTTTGACTGGGCGGTAGAAACAGCAACAAAAAAGAAGAAACTCGATTGTTCATCCGCAGAGTATCTTACGATTGATGAAGGATTATGCGTCCAAATTATGCACATAGGTTCTTTTGATGATGAGCCAGCAACCGTTGCGCTTATGGATACTTATTTAGAACAAAATGGGTATGTGAATGATATTAACAAAGATAGATTGCACCACGAGATTTATATGTCTGATGCAAGAAAGGTTGCCCCGGAAAAATGGAAAACTGTAATTAGACATCCAATTAAGAAAGCGTGAAATCGAAATTTAGAGGAGTAAAATATTATGAATCCTGAAATAGATATAAGTAATGTTATCCTAAAAACAGAGCGTTTGTTGATTCGCCCGTGGCGGCAATCCGACCTTGATGACTTTTATTCCTACGCTTCAGTAGATGGAGTCGGGCAAATGGCGGGTTGGAAGCCTCATGAAAGCAAGGAAGAATCTAAGATTATTCTTGATATGTTCATTAGCCATAAGAAAACATTTGCACTCGAATATCAGGGCAAAGTAATAGGTTCTGTTGGGATCGAAAAATACAATGAAACTCACTTCCCGGAATTTAAAAATAAGAAATGCCGTGAGATAGGCTATGTTCTGAGCAAAGAATATTGGGGACAAGGTTTGATGCCGGAAGCGTTGAAAGAAGTAATTCGTTTTCTCTTTGAGAACGCTAATCTTGATGTAATCTTCTGTGGTCACTTCTTGTGGAATGAGCAATCTCATAGAGTTCAGGAAAAAAGTGGTTTCAAGCACTATGCATTTGATACCTATGAGACAGCATTCGGTACAACGGAAGAAAATGAGGTAAACATTCTAAAAAGAGAAGATTGGGTATTGCAGCAAATTCCAGCTGTGCGCCCAGCTAAGGGTGTGTAGTCAAGCCGGTGGGATTCCGGTTTATCCAAGGTTTAGCCAACCAGATAATAGC
>NZ_CAXUBQ010000016.1:0-114279 GCF_964249465.1 Ruminococcus sp. Marseille-P328
CTGTTGATGGAAGCATTATACTACATTGGGACATTTTCCTTTATGGTATATTAGGACATTATCATAAATGGTTCATATTTTTTGTTGCACAATTTTAATTATCCTTGACTTTTTTTAGTTCAGGTTATATAATCAATCCATGTCGAAGATTATTTAATGTAAAATCACTAGTTTTTAGAGATTATATATTTACATGATATAGTCTGTAAAATCTGGTGATTTTTTTCGCCAGAACATCTTTTTAATTTTTTATTTTTTATGGAGGTAACTCAAAATGAACAAGGGCACTGTAAAATGGTTCAACGCTGAAAAAGGTTATGGTTTCATCACAGGAGAAGACGGAGCTGATGTATTCGTACATTTTTCTGCAATCAATGGTGAAGGCTTCAAATCTCTTGAAGAAGGCCAGGCTGTAACATATGACTTAACAGAAGGCGCTCGCGGAATGCAGGCTGCTAACGTTACTAAGTTATAATTGAAGCAACTGAAGCAGAAATTTCCCCTCGGAATCATATCCGAGGGGAATTTTTTATGTAATAAGAAATCTCCTCAGAATTTCCTATTATAAAAAAATCCCTATCTGGCAGGATTACACTGCAGCGGAAGGGTAAATATCGCCCAAGACGCCCCACCGTAGGCGGAGAGTCCTGTAGACAGGATTCTTTTTATTGTTATTATATAAACAAAATGGAGACAGATTCGAAATCCATCCCCATCGTTTTAAGCTACCTCAGGCAGTTTTTTCTTATATTTTCTTATATTTCATACTTATTCCGCCTCTGAATCTGCACTAAGTCCATTCAGATAAGAATCCAGTGCAGAAGTATCCATAACAGTCTCTGTCGTCACAGTCTCCTGACCTTCTGTAACCTTTCCGTAAACAGAATAACCAATCCAGCATACAGCAACCATACACGCAACAAGCGCTGCCAGCTTCTCAATAGTAAGGATCAACTTCTCCTTTTTCATAATTTTCTCACGGTTTGCTTTTTCTGCTTTATAGGCATCTACTTTCTTCTGACTCATAGCCGCACGTCTCCTTTGGGATAAAATATCAACTTAGATGAGTATATCATATTTCCCAACAAAATGGAAGTATGTTCACTTACAGTTCACAAAAACGCCTCGCGCGGACAAAATATACCGCAAAGTGGGGCGTGCAGATTGCGGGAATGATTTTTCAAACAGACTCTAACATCAGACAGCTACAATAATTCCTCCATCATTTGCATACATACTGCTGACACCGGCTGTGTCAAGAACCACAATATCAGCCAGCTTCATCTTCTCCTGGATGGCTTCTTTAAGCATATTTGCTTTCTTCGGGCTGTTGCAGTGGGAAATGGCAAGAATTTTGTTCTCACTGTTTTCTGTCACTTCCACAATTTTATCCACCATTTTCACAAGCGCCTTATTCATGCCTCGTGCCTGATCCAGCTGGCAGATCGTCCCCTCCGGAGTAGATCCCATGATCGGTTTGATCTTAAGGGCTGTTGCCACAAGCGCTTTCACACGGCTGAGGCGGCCATTTTTACGTAAGGTTTCCAGATTCTCCAGCACAAAAAAAGTGTGCTGTTCTTCAATATATTTATTCACAACGCTGACAACATCCTCAAACGGAAGGCCGGCATCTTCGCACTGTGCAATTTTCATTGCAATCAAAGTCTGCCCGATAGAAGCAGAACAGGAATTGAAAACATGAATCTGAACGCCTTTTTTCTCCTCATGAAGAAGACTTGCTCCAAGCACTGCACTGTTATAGGAACCACTGAGTTCAGAGGAAAGAGTAACGCAATATATATGTTCAGCTTCGCAGTCAAATGCCTTTCTGTAGCTCTCAGGCGACGGGCAGGCTGATTTCGGACATTCCGGGCAGGCGGCAACTTTCTGTAAAAAATCTGCCTGGTTAAATGTCTCATCATCTATTATATTCTCACTTCCAACAGTCAGTGTAAGCGGTACGGAAGCAAATCTTTCATCCTGTTTCCACTGCTCCAGAAGTTCTCCACAGCTATCTATCACAATTTTATAACTCAATTATATCGTCCTCTTTTCCGTAATATGTAGTTTTAAATACCACATCTATATTAACACATTACTATGTGTTTGAAAAGAGTTTTTTCTTCCATTTTCCCCCAAATTGCTTTATAATGGTTATTGTTCATCAGCAACTGATTTTCATATATTGATGTCGTCGACAGGCGACATGCCCTTTAGAAAGGAGGTCCCTATGCTCGCTTTAAAAATCACTGACCAGAAGAATTTTACCAATAAGCTTTTTCTTGGAGATACCTTCGATCTCTTCTGGCTAAACCAGGCAGAGATCATTACCAGCAATGTTTTTTCCATTGACGGCAAACTCCAAACTGATTTTTTCGATAATGATGAGCAGGAATTTTTAGCTTCCAGCCACCGTACATTCTCTCTCTGGAAAGAAGTAAAACCATTTTGTTATTCTGTTATCCGCGGAAAAAAAGCGCCTCTTTCTTTCAAAATCGTGCTTCAGTTTTCTCCGAACAAGACCGCTGCATTATTGCAGAGTTCTGCATTTTCAATTTCTCCCGAACTGATAACAGGCCTGTATTTGAATCTCCAATATAAAAATAAGACCTTGTTTTGTATTACCGGAACATCTATGAAAACCTTTCTTCCCGGTAAAGAACTGGACCACCTTTGGGAGCAATATGTGATGGATTTTTTTCATCGCAGCGGATTATCTGTAGAAGAAGTTTAATCCTGTCAGAATAGGTTCTCCATTAATTTTCCAATAGAGTTATTCTGGCATTCCACGTCTGGAACCTTGCTTTCTTTTTCATCTCCCAGATAAAAGGCGATCATATCTATAAATTCACTGTTGGTAGGTCTGTATTCCAGAGGATATCCGGCAATCTCTTCCAGTCTTTCCCGATGATTTTCCCAACATACATTTACAATTGTACGAATATCATGCTCAATATTAGATGGCTTGGATTTAAATTTCTTTGCAAGCCTTGGATAAATATCTTTTGTAATCTTCATTGGTCTTTCCTGAAATTCCATTGTCATGCGTATGGCTTCCGCCACAAAATAATATCCTTTATATTTCGATGTCGCACCAAGTTTGCGTATCGTGCCGTATACCTCTCTCATTTTTGTCCCTCCCACAATAAGTTATACTTCTGATTCTGCATCTGCAGTCAGCCCTTGATTTGCCTCTACATATAATACGAGTTAAATTTGCCTTTTTTAGCATTTTGAGACAAAAATTAAGAAAATTGTAATATTTTTTAGAGATTTCGAGATAAAATTCTATAGAAAAACAGAATAACAGGATAAACTTTTCCAATTTTTCATATAAAAAGGACAGGCGTCCTAAATGCAATACTCATTTAAGCGTCTGTCCCTTTTTGTCATAACTTATTTTGTCAGCATAAGCAGAATTTCATTGCTTCTCTGAACAAATCTGGTCATCTCTTCCGGTGAAAGCTGTTTATGGCTCAGCATGGCAAGATCATACAGTTCCTCGCAAATAACCGGGGTCTTATCAGAATCCTTGTTGTCTGCTACAAACTGAACCAACGGATGTTTCGCATTCAGAACCAGAGTTTCCTGACCACCAAACATAGATGGATCCATGCCGTACATATTATACATCTTCATCATATCCTGCATACGACGGCTCTCTTCAGAAAGGGTCATCATAGCAGCAACTTTTTCATTTTTCAGATTCTCAACCTTCACTTCCAGTTTGTCATTCTTCAATGCATCTCTGAATACTTCTGTAAGAGTCTTGGAAGTCTCCTCGTCAGCAGCTTCCGCTCCACGCAGTTCTTCTGTAAGATCTGCATCAATTCTCTTAAACTGGATAGTCTGATCCTTCTGCTCCAGATGGGAAATAAAAGCGCTGTCAATATTGTGTTTCAGAATAACAGCATCCTTCTTTGCCTCACGGAACATGTTAATATACTGACTCTGCTGAACCTCATCTGTTACATAGAAGATAGTAGTCTTCTCAGGCTCTTTCTCGTCTTTCGCGCCGTCCTCTTTCTTCTCTTCTGTGGATTCAACAGTCTCTTCTGTCTTAGTCTCATCTTCTGGTTTCCTGTTCTCTTCGATGCAATCTTTCAGAGTCAGATATTTGCCATCAATGTTCTTGAAGAGGATATAATCATTCATCTTATCTGAGAACTTGCTGTCCTTAATGCAGCCATATTTGATAAATGGACTGATATCATCCCAGTATTTCTCGTAGGACTCACGGTCTGTTTTACACATTCCGGTAAGCTTGTCCGCTACTTTCTTTGTAATATACTCGGAAATCTTCTTCACGAAGCCATCGTTCTGCAGTGCGGATCTGGATACATTCAGTGGAAGATCCGGACAATCAATTACACCTTTCAGAAGAAGCAGAAATTCTGGAATTACTTCCTTGATGTTATCTGCGATAAATACCTGGTTATTGTACAGTTTGATCGTACCTTCAATGGAATCATATTCTGTATTGATCTTCGGGAAGTACAGAATACCTTTCAGGTTAAACGGATAGTCCATGTTCAAATGAATCCAGAACAAAGGCTCCTTATAATCCATAAAGACTTTACGGTAAAACTCTTTATATTCCTCATCTGTACAACTGTTTGGATGTTTCATCCACAATGGCTCCGGATCACTTAAAGATACCGGACGTTTATTGATTTTTACTTTATCTTTTGCAGGAGATACTTCTACGACTTCTTTCTCACCTTTGTCATTCTCTTTCTCCTCAGTCTTAGCATCCTCGTGGATACGCTCTACAATTACATCATCATCACGAAGCTCAGCCTCATCAATGGTCTCATACTCCTGCGGTGCATTTTCCTTAGACAGATAGATATTTACCGGCATGAAAGAACAATATTTCTCAATAATCTCTCTCATACGATATTCGTTGGAAAACTCTGTACTCTCATCATTTAAAAACAGAGTAATTTCAGTACCAACTGTAGTCTTATTGCCTTCCTGCATATCATACTCTGTACCACCATCACAGGTCCAATGTACTGGAGCAGCGCCCTCTTTATAAGAAAGAGTATCAATATGAACTTCATCTGCTACCATAAATGCTGAATAAAAGCCAAGTCCAAAATGACCGATGATCTGATCATCCGTGGTCTTATCTTTATATTTGGAAAGAAACTCAGTAGCTCCTGAAAAAGCAATCTGTGTAATATACTCTTCCACTTCATCGGCCGTCATACCAAGACCTGTATCAATAAACTTCAAAGTCTTCTCTTCCGGATTCACAATAACTTGTACTTCAGCTTTGTAATCATCCGGAAGTGTGTATTCACCCATAACATCAAGTTTCTTAAGCTTCGTAATTGCATCACAACCATTGGAGATTAACTCTCTTGCAAAAATGTCGTGATCAGAATATAACCATTTCTTTATAATTGGAAAAATATTTTCACTGTTAATTGATAAACTACCATGCTTCTCAGCCATGCAGCTCACTCTCCTTTGTCTTCTTAATTATACAAACTATAGTAATACCAAACTGACTAAAAGTCAAGGAAAATTTAGCACTCATTTTAATTGAGTGCTAGTAATATTACTGTTCACTGGTAACATTCCGCGAGGTGTTTTTTGTGAACAAAGTTCACAGAAAACCCGAGAATCTCAGCGCGAAATCATGCGAATGCATGATTTCTGTGCATCGCGAAGCGTGTTACTGGTCACGGAGTGAACAGTAACCTAGTAATTATTATTAAAAGAAGGGAGACCATTTCTGGTCTCCCTCATTCGTTCTGCTCTCATTCACAATTACTGTTTATTTGAGAATCCACTATTATTTTTTCTTATTGCGGTAAACAAGAATTCCTGCAATTAAGACAATCGCAACAATCAGAATAATTACAAATGGGAGGATTGGAGTATTATCCCCGGTCTTTACTGCATTCTTCTGATTTGCATCTGTTTTGTCTGCAGCCGGTGTCAGAGTCTGATTCGGTGCAGCATTTACAGTGAAATTAACCTGCTTGGTATCCTGTGTTCCAGTGTTTACCCAGTTGCTTCCATCAAACTGCTGCTGATTATATGTGACAGTCAAAGTATAATTTCCATTCTTGCCCATGCGGAAAGTTGCAGAATATGGTGCGCCGTCCCAGCTTCTTGCCTCAAGAACCTCCCAGTTCAGCGGCTGATATCTTACATCTCCCTTAATCGGATTTTCAATATCCATACCTGCGCCAACTGCAGTGAAAGTAATCTTGGTCTCTGTAGTATAGTTTCCATCGGAGCTGATTCCTGTGATACTGTTATTCCCTGCATCAGATACAATCGGTCCACGGCTTACAGTGACATTAACAGATACTACAAGGCTCAGGTTATCCGGATTTGTAACACCGTCTGGAAGAGCAGCAGTACCTTTCACAGAGAACTTCTGTGCTTCTGTACTGTTCTGATTATATGCACTGCCCTTTACATCCCATTTTACAGAGGCATTCATATCGCCCTTGTTTGTAGTAATCTTAACAGTAGATGGAAGCTGCAGTCCAGCTGCTGACTTCTCAACCCCGTTTGCCAGACTGATATCAGATACTTTGCCTACAGCTGTAAGCTTGGCAGCAGCTTCTGTTACTGTAAAGCTTACTGGAATATTCAGGTAATCTGTCTGATCTGTCTTAATGGAAACAGTCTGTGTATAGGTTCCTGCTGCCAATCCAACTGCCGGTGCAACAGTAAAGGATACAGACTGGTTTGCATTTGCCTCTAATTCTGAAGCAGACGGAGCACTTACTGTAAATTCGTTTCCGCTTACACTTACAGCAATACCGGTTAATTTCACATTTCCAGTATTGGATACATTGATTGTAACTGCAGCCGGTGCTTCTTTGTAACCAGCTTCTTTACTGTCGAATTTCACTTCGGAAATGTCGGTAGTAAATGAAGGAGCTGGAGTAATCTCCGGAGTCACTTCCGGGGTGACTTCTGGTGTTACTTCCGGAGTTACCTCTGGGGTGACTTCTGGTGTCACTTCTGGAGTTACCTCTGGGGTGACTTCTGGAGTTACCTCTGGGGTGACTTCTGGTGTCACTTCTGGAGTTACCTCTGGGGTGACTTCTGGTGTCACTTCTGGAGTTACCTCTGGTGTCACTTCCGGGGTGGTTTCCGGTGTAGCTGGTTTCTCTGCTGGCTGCTGATCTGTATTCGTATCATCCTGCTTCTGCTCAGCTACTGTAAGCTTTGCAATAAAGGAAACCTTTACACCTTCCTCTGTTTCATAAGTGATCGTATCACTGTATTCTCCAACAGCTGTACCTTCTCTTGGCATAACCCATGCATCAACTGATTCTCCAGCCTCAAGAGAACCCAGATCCTTCACCATAAAATGTTCCGGACTGATTTCTTTGAAATTAAGAGTGCTGTTGCCAGTATTCTTAACAGTTACATTCTTAGTCATGGAAGAGTTTGCATTTTCCTGTGTGAAGCCTGCATTTACGGTTCCAAAATCAAGTACTGCAGTACCATCTTCTGCAGTATTTTCTGTAACAATTTCTGCTGTATACACAGGTTCCTGCTTGGCAGGGGATTCAGCTGATGCTCCCTGATTTGCAGCCTCAGCCTGTCCATTCTCAGGAACTTCCAGATAGCCTTCTGTTCCAATGTTAATCACACTGTCATCTGTAGTGATCTCAGACTGGGAATTGTCAGCAGAATTCTCTGTGTCCTGTCCATCTGCCGGCTGCATAACATCAGCGGAAGAATCAGTTGGTTCATCAGCACCAATGTCAATTACTTCCTCGGTTTGTGTATCTTCTGCTACATCCTGAGCCGGCTGTGTGTTCTCATCTGTCTGGGAACCTTCCGCAGGTGTATCCTCTGCTGCAATTTCCTGAACAGGGGCTTCCTCTGCCGGTGCAGCCTCCTGCCCTTCCTCTGGAAGCTCGGTTGCCTCTTCCGGAGCCTCTTCCGGTGTAGCCACAATTTCAACTGTATTTACTTTCAGTTCTCCGGTTATGCCCATTTCGGTCTTTCCGGTAATTTTCAGCTCGATCTTATTTCCAAGATCTTCATCAACAAGCTTATAGGTCTTCTCAGTGCCTACTTCAGTGAGCTGATCTCCAACTTTTCTTGACCAGCTGAACGTTACATAATCGTCTGTAAGTCCTTCCGGTGTAACCTTTTCATAATCGGCGCTAAGCTCAGAGCCTACAGCTGCAGTTCCCTTAATCTTAAGCTGACCTCCAAGTTCTCCCTCTGGTGCTGCTGCCGCAAATACCAGAGACGGAAGCAATGAAAGCATCATAAGAAAAGTCATGACCATTGCTATAATTTTCCTAGGTCTCATATGCCATCCTCCTTTACATTCCCCTTTTAGGCTGACCTGTAACATTATTGTAACATATTTTAAACATTTTCACAAGCACTTTTATTTTATTGTAATTCTTACAGTGCATGTGACAGTGCTACTGTTCGCTCCGCGCACCGCAACCACTTCGCGCTGCACAGGAATCATGCATCCGCATGATTCCGCGCCCAGATTCTCGGGTTTTCTGTGAAATTTGTTTACAAAAAACACCTCGCGGAACATTGCCAGTGAACCATAACGCGATAGTTGCTGGTCACTTCTTTCTCCGGAAAACATCTTATGGGATGTATCTTCTCTTCTGAACAGTAACACATTATGTTCTCTTGTTTAGTGTCATTATAGCAACCTGATTTTATACTTATGTAATATGAATTTATCCGATAACTGTTCGGAATTCCAACCGGACATACTGCCTTTTCGCCAGTTTCATCACCTTATGTGAAAGTCAGTTACTCTGCAGCTGCAAACCTCTGCTTCAAAAGATCATCCCTCCACAATCAGATATTTTCCATCTGGAAGGGCAAATACTTCACTTGCTTCTTCTAATTCTTCATTACTCATGCCATCCACATCTGCACCCATTCCAGACAGATATTTTCGCACTTCGTCAATAGAATCTGCAACTACAGCCATGCAATCCTCCAGGAATTCCTCTGCTTCTTCGTAAGTTTCTGCAACCGGTTCATCAAAAAGCTGCTCCTGTTTTTCCAAAAATGTCTGAATACACTCCTCTGTATACATTTTTCCGACCTCCTGTTTTATAATAAAAGTTATAACTGTTTAGAGCATGCTGAATAATTATCAAAATTTTACTCTTCGCATTTTTCCTCATATAAATCAAGAATATCCTCTGGAGAATCCACAAGATAGTCCGCTCCATTTTTCAGCAGTTCTTCTTTTTCCCTGTATCCCCACAGAACACCTACCGTGTACATCCCGGCTGCTTTTCCAGTTTGCATGTCTGTTCCGGAGTCTCCCAGATACATACACTCTTCTGGCTTAATTCCAAACTGCTCCGCGATTTTAAGCGGACCATCCGGTGCTGGTTTCTTTCTTACAGAATCACTCTGTCCCATAACTGCATCAAAAATCTGAGACCCAAACATTCTTTCTACCACTTTCACGGCTGCTTCATGTGGTTTATTTGAGCACACCCCCAGCTTCACGCCTCTTTTTTTCAACTCTTTTAAGGTTTCCGGCATTCCCGGATAATGCTGTATTTTGTAAAATGGGTCTTTATCAAATTCTTTTCTATATAACGCTCTTGCTTCCTCATAGTGCAGCAATTCCGGATCTCCTGCATCGACCAGAAGTCTTTTCACCAGCATGTCAGCACCGTTTCCGCAATAATATCTGTAATTTTCTATAGGCATTGGTTTCAAACCGTATTTTCTTACAACTTCATTTCCTACAACAGCCATGGAATCCAATGTGTAGGCTAAAGTTCCGTCCAGATCAAAAATACATGCTTTTATCATTTTCTCATTCCCCTTATATTGATTTTCATTTTCTTAAGTTCATAAACCAGTCTTCCTACAGGAAGCCCAACCACATTATTGTAGTCTCCGCAGATTCCTTTTACGTAAATTCCAAATTTCCCCTGGATTCCATAGCTTCCTGCTTTATCCATAGGCTCCCCTGTTTTTATATATTCCAGAAGCTCTTCTCTTGAAACAGGATAAAATTCAACATCGGTCCTTTCACTGAAAGTATAAGGCTTCCAGATACCCTGTTCTTTTACAAGAAGGGTTACACCGGTATAGACCTGATGGGATTTCCCCTGAAGTTTTAACAATGTATCTAATGCATCTTCTTCATCTGACGGCTTTCCAAGAATCTTTCCTTCAAATGCAACTACGGTATCCGCACCAATGATCAGACAAGGTTCACTTTCATTTTCAAGTCTGTCTGCAACCGATATTGCTTTATCCTGCGAAAGCTTTTCCACCGTTTCCGCTGGATCTGTCAGGTTGGTTTTCTCTTCCCCATTGCTTACAACCACAGAAAAATCCACACCGGTTCTTGCAAGCAGTTCCTTTCTTCGTGGGGACCCCGAAGCCAAAACAATTTTCTCCATAATCTCTCCTTTTCTGTCTTAACAGTATAACCCTCCATTTATATGGGTGCAACGATTTTTTTCTTTTCTTTTTGCGTAAAAAGTATTACAATATAGACAACTCCATTAAGCTTTGTTTAGACAGATGGAAAATACCGAAAGGAGCAGACAATATGGCTAAGATTAACAAATATTGGGGAATGGTTGCACTCGGAGCAGCAACAGCAGCAGTAGCCGGTGCCGTAGCAGCAGCTTTTGCCAAAAGACATGCTTTGGAAGAGGCAGCTGACCTTGAAGATGATTTTGAAGATGAGCAGGAAGATGACGAGCAGCCTGAAGCAAAGGATGTCCACGAAGATTTCGTAACCTGGGAAGCTACTTCCGAAGATGAAAAAGATGATGAAACCGAAGGCTCTGAGGAGCCTGATTCACAAGAAAGTTCAGAGGATACAGAAGAGGATTCTGCTGAAAATGCAGAAGAGCAGGATAATACTATAGCCGATGCTCTTGAAAAAGCAGCGAAAGATGAAGATAAATTCGAGGAAGAACTTGCTGAAGCTGAGAAAGAGCAGGACGAAGAAGAAGCTTCTATCCACATTGATTAATTGCAGGTAAATTCATAATTATTCCACATTTTACAAATAGTGACAATCAGGCTTGCCACTTTCGTTGACAGTATTTAGATTTCACTTTGCAAGAAGAAGTTCCAACAGAATTTTCTATTGCAAAAACCCCCACGGCAATTTGAATATAATTTTCCGTGGGGGTTTCTTTTACGCTTTTGGAAGTTTAAATGAACTCTTAAGAGAAACAATACGGTTAAATACCGGTGCCCCTTCTTTGGAATCATGAATGTCTGCACAATAAAAGCCATTTCTTACAAACTGGTAACTATCCAGTCCTTTGGCTTTCAGAAGCTCTGGTTCAACATAAGCAGACATCTCTATAAGAGAATTCGGGTTCAGATTCAGTTCTCCTGTCTCTTTATCATAAACACCCTTTTCCTCATCTACGATATTCTCATAAAGACGTACCGGAACCTTACCTGCATTTGACGCTTCAACCCAGTGAATGGTTCCTTTTACTTTACGTCCGTCAGGTGCATTTCCGCCCTTTGTTTCTGGATCATAAGTACAATGTACAGCAGTAACTGTTCCATCATCCAATGCCTCGAAACCTGTGCATGTAACAAAATATGCATTCATAAGACGAACTTCCGTACCAAGGAAGAGTCGTTTGTATTTCTTTGGAGGATCGATCATAAAGTCTTCTCTTTCAATATAAAGTTCCTTTCCAAATGGAACCTTTCTGCTACCAAGGGCTTCATTTTCCATATTGTTCGGAGCATCCAGATATTCCACCTGTCCTTCCGGATAATTATCAATGATCAGTTTGATCGGATCAAGGACTGCCATATAGCGAGGAGCCTTTAATTTCAGATCCTCACGGATACAGTACTCGAGCATTGCATAGTCTACTGAACTGTCAGCTTTGGATACACCACAAAGTTCCACAAACTTCTGAATAGATTCAGGTGTGTAACCACGGCGACGTAAACCGGAAATAGATACCAGTCTGGGATCATCCCATCCGTCAACAATTCCATTCTCTACCAGCTTCTTAATATAACGCTTACCTGTTACTACATTCGTCAGATACAGCTTTGCAAACTCAATCTGCTTCGGAGGATGTGGATATTCCAGTTCTCTTACAACCCAGTCATATAATGGTCTGTGATCTTCGAATTCCAGAGTACAAATGGAATGTGTAATTCCCTCAATTGCATCCTCAATAGGATGAGCAAAATCATACATCGGGTAAATACACCAGGTATCTCCTGTTCTATGATGGCTTACATGAGCTACACGATAGATAACTGGATCTCGCATGTTCATGTTTGGAGAAGCCATGTCAATCTTTGCTCTCAGAACTTTCTCACCATCAGCATATTTGCCTTCTTTCATCTCTTCAAAAAGCTGAAGATTCTCTTCTACAGTTCTGTTGCGATACGGACTCTCTTTGCCAGGCTCCTTTAAAGTTCCACGATATTCTCTGATCTGATCCGCAGTTAAATCACAGACATATGCCTTACCTTTTTTAATCAGTTTTACTGCGGCTTCATACATCTGTCCGAAATAATCGGAAGCAAAGAACAGTCTGTCCTCCCAGTCAGCTCCCAGCCATTTTATATCGGCTTTAATGGACTCAACAAACTCAGATTTCTCCTTAGTCGGATTGGTATCATCAAAACGCATGTTGAATTTACCATTGTACTCTTTCGCCAGTCCGGCATTTAAAAGAATGGATTTGGCATGTCCTATATGAAGATAACCGTTTGGCTCTGGCGGAAAACGTGTATGAACGGTGTCATAAACTCCTTCTGCCAAGTCTTTATCAATGATATTCTCAATAAAATTTTTGGAAACCTTTTCGTTCTCCATGGTTCTTCCTCCTGATATCAACTCTTTTATAGCATAAATTCCAATATCTGTCAGAGCATGTAAAAAAATTTTCTTCAATATGTGTATCGGGAATAATTTCTCAAACATGTTCTGTTCTTTGATGATTTATCTTATCATAAATAGGTGCATTTTAAAAGTTTTTCTTAAAAAATTGTTGATTTTTATCCCTATCTATGAGAGTATATTAATTTATGCTACAAAAAAATCCCTGATATATAATCAGGGATTAAAAAGAGCTGATGACGGGAATCGAACCCGTGACCTCCGCCTTACCAAGGCGACGCTCTACCGACTGAGCCACATCAGCACTCTCATGTTCGGCATTTCTGCCGCTCACAGTTGATTATATTACCAGAAGGTTATCTTGTTGTCAACACTTATTTTCAAATTTTTTCAAAAAATATAAAATAATTAAAATTTTTTGCTGCAGCACCTGCCGCTGCAACCTGGCAGGTACTGCTATACTGCATTTTTCATTTTTCAGGAATAACAATATTCCGCACATAATCTGTATCTGTCAGTAAGCCATCTCCGCTTTTCTTGTTTGTAAAGGAAGCGGTCCCATTCTGATTTCCGGACAGATCAAACTGAACAGTATTTCCCTGTACAGTTCCATTTACTACCTGGTCAATTTTCTCCAGTTTATACCGCATAACTTTACTCTCCTGAACCTGGTATTTCCCTGCCGGAAGTGCGAATACAGCCCTTTTGCTTACATCTGCCCGGGTGTCTGTGTTTTCTTTTGTAAATTCCACAGTTTTAGAGTAAATACGTTCTTCTCCATCCAGATCTGTTCCTTTCACCGTGAATGTAAAGGCCGGATTTCCCTGTCCCCAGACAATTTCATCTCCATGAAGAATTTTGTTTATTGTAAGAGTCACCATCTTCACATCTGTCATCTGGAACTTCTGAACTCCAGATGTACTTTTTACCGTACAAATCACCGGTTTTCCTTTTTTGTAACCGGAAGGAGCTGTTATTTCTGTAAGTACATATTCTCCGGCTGGCAGTTTATTAATCCTATGAGCAGTTTTCCCGGACGTCCAGGTGTCGATCACTTTTCCGCTTTTATCCGTCAACTGCATAACAGCTCCTGCAACAGCTTCACCTGTCACCTTATCCGTCTTTAAAAATTCCGCTTTTATATAACGGTTTTCAATTACCATTGTATAACCTTGCTCATTCTTTACCAATCCATTTGCATCCACAGTAAATTTATAAACTGTGTTATCTAAAACATATCCGGCAGGTACTGCTGTCTCCTGTATACAATATGTTGCAGGTGACAGCCCTTCCAATTTTATTAATCCGTTTTTGTTTGTTGTGTATGTTGTTCCCGCCGAATCTGCATTTGCACTGCTTTCCCATAAACGGAATTTTACGCCTTCAATAGGAGGACGATTTCCTCCTGTTTCTTCCGTTTCTGTTACTTTTTTGATGTACAGATGCATTTTCTGATTTCTGACAAGGATCGCTTTTTCAGGCTCTGTTTTGCTTAAATTCGCCTCAAATACCTGCCGGCTGATTGCATATCCCTCCGGTGGTCTTACCTCACTTACCTTATATTTTCCAAGATAAATATCTTTTGAAATGGCTGTTCCATTTCTATCCGTTACTATAGTATCTGCTACAGTCCCAGCTCTCAGCAAAATATTTCCAGAAGCAGAACGGATGTCCTCCAAAGCTGTGATCTGAAATTTTCCATTCTGCAGTGCCTTTCCTGTCTCATCCACTTTTCTTATAGTAATATGACCTTTTGGAACTTTTTCCTTTACAATCACCCTGGTCTTTTCTGTATTTTTTGATGTGGAAGAAGGTTCTCCTCCGATCCAGTTAAAAGTACTTGTAGCAATATTGTATATATGGGCTTCCAGTACATCCGGATTTTGATTTGCTACATAGTACTGCTGTAAGTTACTGTTACTCTTCAATCCAACAGTAAGTAAAAGACGCACGGATTTTCCATAACAGCGCTCTGGCAATTCTGCCACAGAAGACAAGGTAATCGAATTTCCAGCAACATTCAGACTCCAATCTCCGCGTACACTGTCAGAAGCGCCAAATGAAGCTTCTACTGTCTGATCAAGATATATCTGAACCCCTTTCAGTTCAAAACAGTCTGCCAAAGTATCCTGGATTTTAAATTTGGAAATTTTCCATTCTCTTTTATTGGAAGGAATTTCCTGAACAATTTCAAACACACTTTCAAAATCTCTGCCAGTATACTCTGCAGTAACTATTCTCTGATTTTCCCTTAGAATCCATTTTTGAGGATTCTTTGGTTCGGTTCTGTTTACGCTTGCCCTATCTGCAACATTGTTCGAGGTAATTGTTACAGCCTGCGAGTCTCCTTTATGCTGTGTCGTAACAGTAAAATGATTGCTGGTCACATAAGAAGCTACAGTTCCGTTATAAGTACAGGAAATCTCTCCTGGTACCATTCTGGCGTTAAAAATCACATCATAGGATTTCCCATAAAATCCTCTGTCACCAAGAGCAGCTTCTGTTGCCTTTAAGGTAATGTTCTTTCCATTTACAGATATCTGGAACCGTCCATCCACTCTGTTCTGCCCGTTTTCATAAACCTCCGCTGTTGCAGCTGTCAATTCTGCTCCCGCAGGCAATGTATCTGCAATTTCCATTCTGGTCATATACCCGCCAAATTCATTATCCGGCACATTTATATTCAGTTTATATTTATACTCACTGTCCGGACCTGGAAGAAGAAGGTCTTCTCTCCATACCCCATCCTGCAAATTGGCAGTATACTTCTTTACAGAGGCATTCACTACTTTGTTTTTATATCTTGTACAATCTGTAGTCACTTCATCTGACCAGGAAGTTCCTGCGAGCCCATTTATATGCTGACAGGTAATCGAAGCCTTATTTTTTACCTCATAACGGTAACTGTCACCACTGTAAACCGGTGTTATTTCAGTAGGATCCATTCTCACTTTTATCTGAAACTCATATGTTTTTCCATAAAAGTCCGCCTGTGACAATGCTGCCTGTGTAGCCTGAAAATTTATCACATCCCCATCTGTAGAAATACTAAACCATGAGGTTACATCATTCTCTGAAGGCAGCATCTTTACAGCTGCGTAACCAGCGAAATCGACTCCTGCCGGCAGGGTATCACTGACTTCGCAAGAGCTGTAATAATACGCTGAATGCTCTTCCGGGATATCTGTCTGCAAGGTATAATAAAATTCCGAGGTACTGTCAGACAAGGTGTTTGACGTTCCCTGGGAAGCCAGTGTATTTCCAGTCTTTTTTACAAGGCCAGGATACTCTACCGGACCATAGCCTTTCGCATCCCAGTTAAGTCCGGCAGACGTTTTACAGGTTCCAGTCTGTACATCAGCAAATACACTTTTGATCCTGCTTGCTGTTTCAATAGAATAAGCTCCGCAACCAGGCCGCAAAATTGCCAGATAGAAGCCGGATGAATTGTCCAGCTCATAAACAACTGTATTTTGCGGAATCTCTCCGTCAACGGCAGGTGCCGGTGCGGTAAGAACTTCAAAGTTTTTGGAAAATAAAGTTTTCTTCACTACATTTACTACAGAATCAGTTGTCGCATACCGGTGTCCTATAGAACCATTCTGAAGATTGATTCCAAATCTCTGGTACAAATCAATATCCAGCCATCGAAAACGATAGTTGCCTGCAACCGGAATATCTGTACCGCTTTTTACAATATCAATTTTGATTTCCTGTGCAGAGAGCTCATCCTTAAAGCTGATCCACAATTCATTTGAATTGCTGACACCAAACATAGGATAAATTCCCGTTATTTTATTTCCCTTGTAATCGTAGGTATAATCCTGATAATTATTACAGGTAAGAAGAAGGTCTACCTTCGTATTTGCTTCTTTATTGTATCCTACATGTGTAACACGAAAACCAAATTTTCCTTTTGCATTGTTATTAAGTGGAACAAAATACGGTCCCTCTACCATTGCTCCCTGCTTCATTCCTGAAATAACGTCATTTCCTGCATTGTTCCATGAATAAACCTGGGTATCCGCATTCCAGCCAAGTCTTGTATATTTGCTGCTGAAAAGCGTACTTCCATTTGCAACAGCGGTAAAACCGCCCTTTCCTTCTCTTACAGGAGTTCCTTCCTGTGCATAATTTTCCGGAGCAACATATGCATCAATCAAGTCATCTGTGCTGCCATCTTCAAGCACTTCCAGACCATCTTGAAAAAACATGGAATCCTCTCCTGAAGTTTCCATTTCCTCCAAAGAAGACAAAAATTCTCCATCCTCATTTGCAATCAGTCCACTCTGAAAAAATTTCTCCTCTTCTGAAACATTCCTGTCAGCTTCTGTACTGTCTGTTTCTGTACTATCTGTTTCTGCCCCATCCATTTCATCATGAGCAGGATTTTCTTCACATTCAGCTTCTTCAGGCGCTGTATTGTCTTGCATTACTTCCTGCGCTTCCGTTTCAGTTGACACCTTCTCATCTTCCTGTGCCCTTACTGCCCAGCCAGGATAGGAGAACGCTACAGGCACAGCCAGAGCCGCGGCCAATATAGTTTTTTTCAGATTTCTTTTTCTCATCCCCTCGCCTCCTTCTGGTCAATATCAGCCTGTTTCAAATATTCCTGATAGATTTCTTTCATGGTTTTGCTTCCATCCTGTTCCTGAATAACGCTGGCAATCACAGGTACATCATAGCTTACACTTGCATCCAATTCCCCCTCTAAATAGGAAACAGCAGCAAGTTTTCGAAATAGCGGTGTAGTGGATTCTCCTGGGTTCAAAACACTTTTATAGCCGTAAATATATTTTTTGTTTCCTGAGGTTTTCTCCTGATAAAGAAGAATCCACTTCGTCTCGTCTGCCTGAAATGTAAACAATTCTCTGTTTTCTCTTATTGTTTTTCTGCCTGTACTGCCATCCAGAACAGCTATACTTCTCATAGGAACATTTACCTCCAGAAAAACATTTGCACTGTTTTCCCCTATATTTTTTACAACCGGATCTTTTTCCAGGATCTGACCGGGATAAACCTTTGACGCTTTTTGCGTATCCCAGTGGGCTTCTGTAAGCTGCGCCTTTACAGATCCTGCCGTAAAAACATTCTTTACTTCGCCGGCGGATTTGCTTAAATACGCAGCTGTTCCCCCGGCAAAAGACATAGTTCCGACAAGCAGCCCCATAACTGCCAAAAAGCTTCTTTTTTTCCTCAACTTATTTCACTCTCCTTTTTGTCTGCCCTTCAAAAATTTCTGTTGCCAGATAAATTACAAACAGGAAAAAGACTGCCGCAATTTTACCCGTTCTGCTTCCTGTAAAGTTCAGCACATATCCGGCAAAAGGGATGCAAAATACAACCGTGCCCTGCAGATTTTCCCACTTTACCGGTTTTGTATCCTGATATTGATTGGAATCCCCTTTTGTTACAAAAAAATGCTTTTCCTTATTGTTTTCAGCTACCCGGTGTGTAATCATTGTTCTCCCTTGTTCTGTGGTAAATGTAATGATCTCCCCTTTTTCTACTTTTTCCGGCTCCTTTTCCTTCACATATATGGCACTTCCAACTGGCAAATCAGGGCTCATGCTTCCAGACATTACGCTGTAACATTTCATGCCATATATCTGGGGAAACGAAAGTCCGACTAACAAAATGACAAAAATCACCCATATGATTTTCAACAGACCTTTTCCCCAGATTTTTAATCTCATCTGTCTTTTTCCTTTCTGTACAGTTTTCTTGCAGTTACTGCAAGAACCACCGCAGCTGCAAATAGCGCAAACCATCTTGCCAGCAGATTTGTGTTATCTCCGGTTTTAGGACTTGCAGACGCAGTTGCATACACTTTTTCTCCTGCTGCTCCATTTAAGCTTTCCCCTCCACCGTTGTATCCACTTCCACCACTGTTTCCGTTTTCGCCATACTTTCCATTTCCGCTTTTATTTCCACTTCCGCCGTTATTTCCGTTATTTCCGTCATCTCCATTGTTCTCATCGTCATTGTGCCCCCGGTCACCATTTCCATTTTGACCGGAAGATGAATCCGAAGAGGCCTGACTCGCAGAAAATACCCATTTCACTTTTCCCAACAGTTCCTGATATTCATTATCCATCTCTTCACTTAAAGACAATTTTACAATCAGATTTTTTCCTGCTCCTGGTTTAAACTCACCAAGGGAAATGTCTTTTTTCATGCTCCAGCCTTTTTTCGTCAGATTTCCATCTACAGTTCCATGATAAAGAACTTTATTGTTCTCCAGAATTTCAATCTTTGCATAACTGGTAAGAAGCTTCCGTATCAGCTCCAGATTCTTTTTGCTGTACTTGTTCTGTTTGGCAGCTTCCGCCCGAAGGCTCATCTTAATGTTTAAATCCGAGTTATTAGCAAGCCTTATTGTCTGGCTTCTTGTACATCCAGGCTGCAGGTTCTTAAAATTTGCAAACAGATCTGTTTTCTCGCCGCCAATGATCAGCTTATGATTTTTGTCAAAAATCACACTGGTAACAACTTCGCAAGTACATGGCTGATAGGTAATTCCAAGATCCTTCTCATTTTTTCCCCATATTGCTTTCATTTCGCCGCTCTCTGCCTGTATACTCTCCAGATTTACAATAATTCTTGCCTCTTTGTTCTTATAACGGTTGTCTGCTTTTTCAGAGAGATAGTAGCTGTCCATCAGAGGCTTTTTCGTGGTTTTTCCTGCCGGCAATACATCCTTATAGTACCAGTAGCCGTCCTCACACAGCTTCCAGAGATCGGTGTTGTAATGAATTTCGATCATCTCAGGATCCAGTTCCCGATTTTCCAGAAACTGACCGGTTTCACTGATACTCCCAAACACTCTTCCAATTTTTATCCGGACAAAGGAATCCACAGTTCCTTCATTTTTTATATTTACCTCTTTCACCACTTTCTGTCCCGGATCTACATGATCTGGCCTTACATAATTTTCCTGTATGGAATTTTTGTAAGAGGACATGGACAGCAGATTTACTGCATATTCAGATACATTCCAGGCAGCCAGCGCAGTACCGCATGCAAGCAGCAGTACTGCCACCACAGTTATGCAGATACTTGTGCACTTATGCTTCTTCATGGTATCTCTTCCTTTCTGATCAGTTCTCACTGCCGCGGTTTATTTCCTGCAAGGTTCCTCCTTTAATTTCTTCATCCAACATGCGGTAAGCTTCTGACTGGGTAGCAAATCCTTTGCTCTGAATTGCCTGTGCTGTTACTTTCAGCTGATAATTTCCAACTTTCTGCATCTGTGTCTGGTTCCAGTCTGTAGGAATCGCAATATTGGTAAACAGGGTAGACTCCTCTCCAATATTTAAAATTCCATCCCCTTTTGCTCCCATATAATTGAAAACAAGTTTTGAAGCAGTGGAGCGTGCCGTGTCCTTTGTCCACAATGGATTTACCATTGGATAGGCTGCCAGCTGTGCAAGGTTGTAGCCAGGAATCCTATCCTGAATCAGTCCGGTAGCCTTACCTTCTTTTTTGTCATATCCACCGGTAAAAGTCTTATCAAAATAAATGGTTTTATAAATCAGATTCAACGCCTGATCGTCTGTGATCGGTGTCCCCTGACTATTCAGAATGTCCACACTCATTCTCACATAACAGGGCTCGTCCCCGTTTTTGTCGGAGGTGATGTTCTTTACAGTTGGATTTTTGTATACCGTGTATCCCGGATACATATTCTTTCCATCGTTTTCATTTGGATCCCAGTCCGGTTCTTTCAGACCAATATCAAGGTCCCCTGTGGTAAAAACATTGGTCTGCACAGAATTTTCCGTGAAATAAGCCATTGTGTTTCCAATTCCAAATAACATGGCACATGAAAGTACTCCCGCAAATAATACATTTCTTTTTCCTCTGCTCATTTTCATATTTTCTCTTCCTTTCTCTCATTAAAAATGAAACAATCCTGCTTCATACGCACTTTTTGGATTGTTAAGACCAAAATATTCTTCTCCTGTCATCTGCTGAAGAATCTGTCCGGAAATCTTAATTTCCACCCCGCCCATTTCCTGAATCCAGGTCTGCCTGCGGTTATTTACCTTTTTATCCACCCAGACCTTTGTAAATAGAGGAACAGTTGTTTCTCCTGTACCATTCAGGTTCCTTTTCAAAACTTTCGAGTAGTAAAAATACTGTACAGGGTCTGTCTTTTTCTGCTCAGCAAATCGCACCCATTCTCCTTTAGCGGCATCATCACTGTTATAATCAATGGTATAAACCTGGACTACTTTTTCCATATCCTGAGCGCTTAAGACTTTTCCTCTTTTGCTCTTATCCGGGCAATTCTGACTGTAAACGAACTCACATTTCAATGCTGCAAGCTCATTCATATTCAGTTCTGATGTATTGGTTATCTGAGGATCTTTTGCAACAGAAGAACCTGGAACAGTAAGTAATCCTTTCTGTGGATTCCATGACGGCTCTGTAAGAACTGCATCCAGGCCTTTTTCCCCGGCAAATGTCAGCCTGTTTGCAACTTGTCCTGTGTCACCAAGATAAGCAAGTGTGCCGCCAGTTCCCACAGCCAGACATAACCCGGTTCCAAAGATCAGTGCTGCCTTTTTCATTTTTTTCATGTGCACCTCCTTACAGTCTTGCAAAGGCTTCTTCCGGAGAAGAAAATCCTTCGCTCTGAACCGACTCTTCATACACAAGAATATCAAATGGAACTAAATCTTCTTTTTTTACTATGTTTTTTATAACAATATTATCAAAAACCGTATCTGTTCGCTGTCCTGGCTGAAGCTGTTTCTGATAATAATAGTATCCGTCTTCTCCTGTTTTCCAACTGTCTTTTATCTTAAGAGGCTCACACTGCGCCTGTGCATCCAGATTGCTGAATACTACCCTGACCCGGACATATACCGGAATCACAGAATCATTTACAATACATGGCTTTTTCTTTATGACCGATCCTGGTCCAGGATCGGCCGGAGGATCAAACTCTTCTTCAATGTGTGTCTTATTCTCCACTATCTTTATCCTGTTAACAGTTTCCTGGCGGTCAATTAAATAGGCATACACCATAGAACCTGCTGCTCCCGCCAAAAGGCAGAACGCTAGTACAAACAGCATCCATTTCTTTCTCATGGATCAATCACGGCAGGAACCGTTCCTGCTTACTCCTTTCCTCCTGGAATTTCTGTTATTTTGCAGACCTGCTGCAAAACAGCTACTGCTCAAAAAGACCAGTAACCATAAAATCAGCACATGGGTACCACCTCCTTTACAAAGAACCAGAACGGTCATATCTGTCATTAGGGATTTTTTCGAAAATTAAATAGTAAAAAGAATAAAAGATTTGATTTATAAATACATCTGAGATCAGTGAAATAAATAGAAACTATAATTATTAATATTTTAACAATTTCTAAGATACAATAATTAATTAAATGGATTTTAATAACTGAATTAACAAATTTGAATTAAAGATTAAATTGACGCGTCTTCTGTGACGCATTGATTAATTGATATGATAACATGTTTTTTGAAAAAGTCAATACAGGAAATAGAATTTTTCTATTTCCTGTACCAGCTCCTGGACTAGAAAAGGCTCTAGCTTATTACCTCGCGGATTTTGGAGCGAATTCTCTGCAGAGCATTATCAACAGATTTTGGAGATTTATTCAGGATTCCTCCAATTTCCACATATCCTTTTCCCTTCAGATACAAATCCAGCACTTTATTTTCCATAGGACTTAAATAATCTGAAATTCTTTTCCGAAGATCCTCTGTAGTCTCCTGATCAATAATGATAGATTCCGGATTCTCCACGCTCAGTTCCCAGATTGGACTGCTTTCATCCTCCTGATTCAACGATACATAGGAATTCAGAGGCTGGTGCTTCTGGCGGTTAGAATTCTGAATGGCACTGTATATCTGCCTGTCAATACACACTCTGGCAAAAGTTGCAAAAGATGCCTCCTTATCTGTCTGAAAATCCCGGACTGCTTTAAACAAACCGATCATTCCTTCCTGAATCAGGTCATCTGTATCTCCTCCGATGAGGAACATGGCCCGGGCTTTCTGACGCACCAGCCCCTTATATTTCTCCATCAGATAATCTTCTATGGCTGTCTCTCCAGCCCGCAGACGGGCAATCAGTTCTTCATCACTTACACCATCGAACTTTCCCATATTTCCTCCGGATTTTATTTCATTCTCTGGCGAACCACCTCATAGGCAAGGATTCCTGCTGCAACAGACGCATTCAGAGAATCAATATCTCCCTTCATAGGAATAGCTGCCACAAAGTCACATTTTTCCTTTACAAGACGGCTCACGCCCTCTCCCTCATTTCCGATTACCACACCCATAGGACCGGTAAGATTCAGATTGTACATCAGATCTCCGCCCATATCTGCGCATACGAACCACATACCCTCTTTTTTCAGCTCTTCGATGGTCTGTCCAAGATTAGATACCTTGGCAACTGGTGTGTAGTTCAAAGCCCCTGCAGAAGTTTTTGCAACTGTTGATGTAAGCCCTGCCGCATGTCTTTTCGGAATGATAACACCATGTGCGCCTGCAAGGTTGGCAGTACGGATAATAGCTCCCAGATTATGGGGATCTTCGATATCATCAAGAAGAAAAATGAAAGGTGCTTCTCCTTTTTCCTTTGCTTTATTTAAAATATCCTCAACTGTGGAATATTCATATGCAGCCACCTGCGCGATCACGCCCTGATGGGCGCCTGTCTCGCTTAACTGATCCAGACGCTCTTTCTGTACAAAATTAATGATCGTATCTTTTTTTCTTGCCTCACGGATAATGGTGCGTACTGGTCCATCCTGGCATCTGTCCAGAACAAAAAGCTTGTCCACGCATTTTCCTGAGCGAAATGCCTCTAATACCGCATTTCTTCCTTCAATCTGCTCGCTCATTTGCAGCCTCCTGTCTCTTATTGCCTTTGTAAAATCATTGCTGTTGTTCTTTATAAATTCTCTTCCGGAATTCCTTTTCTCACCAGTTCCACAATTCTGGAATAATCTTCTTTCAGGTACAAATATCCCATCAGTGCCTCAAAGCCTGTAGCCCTGCGGTAATCTGCCATTGTAGCATGCTTGGCCATTGTAGGGGAATGTGCATTTCTGCCTCTTTTATAGACAGCCAGTTCTTCTTCTGTAAGATCAGGTTCCAGAAGCTCCATCATCTTTGACTGCGCTCCTGCCTTTACCAGGCTGCTGGCCTTTTTATGAAGCTGATTCACCGGACAGTTGCCTTTTTTAACAAGGATTGTCCGGATCACCAGTTCATAAACACCATCTCCAATATAAGCCAGTGTCAGCGGGGAATAGGTTCGCAGATCCCTGTCTTTCAGTTCAAACAGTTCTTTTAATTCACTTAAGCCCGTTTCCATTTTACTCCTTCACGTGTATCTTTAAGAATGATTCCCTTTGCAAGGAGTTCATCACGAATCTCATCTGCTCTTGCAAAATTCTTTGCCTTTCTTGCCTCCTGGCGCTCTGCAATCAGATCTTCGATTTCTTTATCCAGAATTTCTTCTTTCTTCACAGCAGCAAGTCCAAGCACATCACAAAGCTTCACAAGAATTTCAAGAATTCCTTCTGCAAAAGCGGCGCTGCTTTCTTCTGTTACATTTGTATTGGCAAATTTGACCAGTTCAAATACAGCTGCAAGCGCATCAGCTGTGTTGAAATCGTCTTCCATTGCTTCTTCAAATTTCTTTACATATCCTTCTGCCTCTGCAAGAAGTTTCTTCTCAGCCTCAGTAAGTTCAACAGCAGATGCCTTCTCCTTACGGTCTTTCAGGCGTCCTGCTGCCTCTGTAATTCTCTCAAGGGCATTCTTGGAAGACTCCATAAGATCAGCACTAAAGTTCAGCGGACTTCTGTAGTGTGCATTCAGCATGAAGAAACGAAGCACCTGCAGGTCATACTGCTCGCTGATCTCACGCACAGTACGGAAGTTTCCAAGGGACTTGGACATTTTACGGTTATCAATATTCAAGAATGCATTGTGCATCCAGTATCTTGCAAAAATTTTGTCATTGCAGCATTCGCTCTGTGCGATTTCATTCTCGTGATGCGGGAAAATAAGATCCTCACCACCGGCATGGATATCAATCTCGTCTCCAAGATATTTCTTAGACATAACAGAGCACTCAATGTGCCAGCCCGGACGGCCATCGCACCACGGAGAAGTCCAGTATGGTTCCCCTTCTTTCTTCGGTTTCCAGAGTACGAAATCCAGCGGATCTTCTTTCTGGTCCTCTCCTGATACCTGAAGTGCACGGAATCCAGACTGCAGGTCATCCAGGTTTTTGTGGGAAAGCTTTCCATATTCTTTAAATTTCTTTACACGGAAATATACAGTTCCGTCTGCCACTGCATAAGCATATCCTTTATCCATAAGAGTCTGGATCATGCTGATCATGCCGTCAATTTCCTGAGTTGCCTGAGGATGTGTAGTAGCAGGCTTCACGTTCATTCCTGCCATATCCTTTTTGCACTCTTCAATATATCTCTGGGAAATTTCTTCTGCGGAAACTCCCTCTTCGATTGCTTTCTTGATAATTTTGTCATCTACATCTGTAAAGTTGGATACATAGTTTACTTCGTATCCTTTATATTCCAGATAACGGCGGACTGTATCAAAAATGATCATTGGACGTGCATTACCAATATGGATCAGGTTGTATACAGTAGGTCCGCAGACATACATTTTTACCTTTCCCTCTTCAAGGGGTACAAATTCCTCTTTCTGACGGGTCAGTGTATTAAAAATCTTCATTTTATTTCTCCCTCCGGTCAATTTCTCTAAATGTTATTTCGCAGCTACCAATTCCAGACTTCTGCAGCATTTTGTACTTGTGCGCACAACAACATTATTTCTTGTATAAAAGGCAGACTGCCTGGGAAGCAATTCCCTCTTCTCTTCCGGTAAAACCCAGCTTCTCCTCTGTGGTAGCCTTGATATTCAGACAGTCAGGCTCCATATGCAGCGCTTTCGCAATGTTTTCCTTCATCTGTGGAATATGAGGTGCCATCTTCGGCTTCTGGGCAATGACCACAGCGTCAATATTTCCTACACCATATCCTTTTTTTTCCAGAAGAGAGGCTACATGTTCCAACAGCTTTACGCTGGAAATCCCCTCGTATGCCGGATCTGTATCTGGAAAATGCTGTCCAATATCTCCAAGAGCTGCAGCTCCCAAAAGAGCATCCATAATCGCATGAATCAGTACATCTGCATCTGAATGTCCCAGCAGGCCTTTCTCCCACGGTATCTTCACACCGCCAAGGATCAGATTCCGGTTCTCTGTCAGTCTGTGTACATCATATCCCATTCCCACTTTCATAAGATTATCCACATTTCGTCCCTGCCTTTCTTCTTGAAAGGGATTTTCCTGCATAGCAAAAAATCCCCATGCTATCGTTCGCTATTATACATGATTTCCAACTAAAAAGCAATCCGTCAACAGTTTAATATGCCAGGGATTTCTGTCTGACATTCCAGACTGCGTTGCAACAGAATTCTGCACAATTTTTATTTATGACAAAGGCCTCCCGGGTGAACCCCAGAAGGCCTGACAATATATATTCTAAATATTTGCATATCTTTAAATACAAAAACATTTGACACATTTTCCTGTGGACAGTACTATTAAACTTCTGCGATTACCTCAACTTCGCAAAGAACATTCTTCGGAAGAGTTTTCACAGCGACACAGGAACGTGCTGGTTTGTTTACAAAGTATTTCGCATATACTTCATTAAACTTGGCAAAATCTCCCATATCAGCAAGGAAGCATGTTGTCTTAACTGCCTTCTCAAAGCTACTTCCTGCTTCTTTCAGTACTTCGCCAAGATTCTTCATAACCTGCTCTGCCTGAGTCTCAATGGTATTTCCGTTGATCTCGCCTGTTGCAGGATTTACCGGAATCTGTCCAGATGTGAATAATACTCCATTTAAGATCATTGCCTGGGAGTATGGTCCGATTGCTGCTGGTGCCTTCTCTGTATAAACTACTTTCATGGTGTAAATCTCCTTTCAATTTTTCTTTTATTGTCTTCATGCTATCGCAAAATTTTATTAGTGTCAAGCAATTTTTTTGTACGAATCTGGAAAGTAATTTTTTTGTACAAGTCTGGAACGGATTCTGCCTTGCAGGATTTTCCTATTACATAAATAATGTTTGCTGCACAGTCTTAGGGCGTGTTTAAAAAATCATTCCCGCAATCTGCACGCCCCACTTTGTGGGAGATTTCACCCGAATTCGGTTGCAGTAGCCCGCTACGGCACCCTCATCCGGGCGAAATCTCCCACAAATTGTGACGCACATCTTGCAGAAAGCCTTTTTCAAACATGCTCTAATTCAAATAATAATAAACCATCGCAGAAATCCTTTGAATATTGGAAACAGCATCTGCTTCCTTTCCTGCATTCTCAGACATTACGCATAGAATATAATCCGTTCTGGCTCCATAGACAATTCCAATATCGTGCTGGCTTTTATCATTTTCACCAGTTTTATTCGCTACCTGAACAGATTCCTTGAGCCCGCCAGGAATCTTTGTTCTGGTATCCTGATTCAGAAGCAAAGACAGCATCTGGTCAGAATCCTCCGGACTTACACATTCTCTTCGGTAAATCTTCTCTAGCAAAGTGCCACAATCCTCCACAGAGGTCATATTACTGCTGCCAAGCCCTTCCGGATCTGTATTCGAAGGCGCAAGCGTATGAAGCACAGCTGTCTCTTTATAACCCTGTTCCCTAAGATACCTGTTAATTACACGTGCACCTGCATTGAATTGATTGGAAGCAGTCTGAAGCCTTACCATTTCATTAAAAGACTCATTGTCACTGTAGGTTACCATATTCTCCATAAGCCGAAACAGCTTGTCTGTCACAGTCTGACTAGCTGAATCTGCTTTCAGAAGTATCCCCTCAGCTATCCTGATTTTTTCCATATTTTCATAACTTGCAGCCATTGTAAATGCTTTTATCAGACTTGCAGAAGATATGGCTTTATCATTGATGGAGAACTTCTCTCCGCTCTTCAGATCTTTCACATAGACGCTCCAGTCCCCTTCCAAATTTTCCGTAAATTCCTTCACAGCTTTCTTCAGATTTTTGATCCCCGGATCCGTCAATTCCTTGATACTGCCATCTTTTTGGATTGTCAAGCCCTCTGGTGTAGTACCAGCTTCTTCCACTAATACGCCGCTTGATTCATCAAAATAATAATACCCGGAAAATCTCTTTTCTCCCACATTCATTTCCTGGATATAATAAATGCCACCTTCCTGACACACTCTTCCATTTCTGTCAACGTAATACCCGCCATCTAGTTTTATCTGTCCAATCTCTTCTTTTAGAATACAAACTCTTCCGGTACCGGAAAGCCTTCCAAGGTTATTTACCACATAAATCCCCGAAGTCCATCCTGCTTCCACAGTTCCATCTTCTGCTTTCGGGAGTGCTTCCTGTGAAATGGCTGTAAGATGTGCTTCAGAAGCTTTAAATTTTCCTGTCTCGTCGTGATAATAATATCCATTAAACACTGTTCCATCTACAACAAAATGGTCGAAATAATGTATAGCCTGAACGCAGTCTCCTGAACCATCTTCATTCAGACAGTAAAAGCCGTCACTTTTCAACATATATTTGCCATCACTGTTGGGAATAGGAAGTATCTTAGCTTCCTCTGTAACAGATGACAGGCTGCCGCCACTTTCTGATTCCGCCAATACAGTCAGAACTTCAGGCTTCCATAACAGGAGCCCGCTGTTGCTGCACCAAAATGCTGCCCCCAAAAGGACTGCCATTCCAGCTGCTTTATACAGCCATCTGGTTTTTTTGCCTTTTTTCATGTTATTCTCCTTTTAATAAGGGCAGTATAACCTGTTTCTGCTTTGTATGCAACCTCTTTGTTTTCCATAACATTTTTACAGGCTCTGGAATGTGTTTGAAAAGACTTTCTGCAGGATGTACGTCACAATTTGTGAGAGATTTTGTCCGGAATACTCTCCCAAAATTTTTGCAGCTGTGCTTCCACATTTGACAATGTACACGTTTTCCTGTCATTCCACTCCACCGGAAAAAGATTGCTGTATTCTCTCTGCCGGAACCGTTCATCCAAAAGGAGAATAACACCATGATCCTCCCTTGTGCGGATTACTCTTCCAGCAGCCTGCAGAACCTTATTCATGCCAGGATACCTATAGGCGTAATCAAATCCATTTTCCCCATTTTCTGTGTAAAAAGAACGAAGAATTTCCCTCTCATTTCCCAACTGGGGCAATCCGGTTCCCACTAAAATGGCTCCAATCAGTTTTTCTCCCAGCAGATCAATTCCCTCTGAAAAAATACCGCCCATAATGCAAAAAGCTACCAGTGATTCCTGATTCTGTTCAAATTCCTGAAGAAACTCTTCTCTTTCCTGTTCCTTCATAGAGCTGTTCTGACAGATACACTTCACCCAGTTTACAGAAAATTCTTCTTCGTAGACTGCATAAACCTCTTCCAACATTTTGTAAGAAGGAAAAAATACCATATAATTTCCCTTGCGCTGCCATACAGTCTTTGCTATATATTCCGCAATTTTATGATATTCCTCATATCCCCTGCGACTATATAAGGAACTTACATCGCCGGCATTTAAAATACAGCGGTTCTTCTGTGAAAACGGTGATTCCACGTAGATTCCATAATCGTCCTGCCTGTTGCTGAGCAATTTCCTGTAGTAGTTCATGGGCAGCAATGTGGCAGAAAAGAATACGGCACTGCGGCCTTTCTTCAGATATTCCC
Source organism: Ruminococcus sp. Marseille-P328 (assembly GCF_964249465.1). Lineage (NCBI taxonomy): Bacteria > Bacillati > Bacillota > Clostridia > Eubacteriales > Oscillospiraceae > Ruminococcus > Ruminococcus sp. Marseille-P328. Next base: position 29,633 of record NZ_CAXUBQ010000016.1, read on the forward strand.
CCAGGTTCACTGCCGGATTTACACAGAACAGTTTTAGGCGAAACAGACCATCTTCTCCATTCTCAGCATAAACTACATAGTTCTCATCTATCAGTTCTGCAATATTCAGAAAATTGCGAATATCAAAATAAAACTTTATTGCTTCATCTTCCAGTTCCACATCCTTATGTGCTTCCAGAAAAGCATCAAATTCTCCCTGAACCTTTAAAATCGTCATAATTATGGAACCCGTGCCTGGGAGAACGAGGTAATTTCCACAGTCCACCTGTAGTTCTTTCAGCTGTTTATCCAGCTTTCCAAGGGAGCGGTAAAGCCGGGGTGCTCTTTCTTTCATAACTTTTCGAACCCGAACAGCATCTTCCCTGCAAATAGAAGCGCTGTACATCTCTCTTCCCCGTTCTGCCAGATTATGAGCTTCATCAATGAGAAAGATATAATCTCCACCTGCACCTTCCCCGAAAAAACGTTTCAAATGAACCGTAGGGTCAAACACATAATTATAATCACAAATTACAGCATCCACCCACACAGACAGATCCAGACACATTTCAAAAGGACATACCTGCCATTTCTCTGCCTGCTCCCGGATAGTCTCCCTGTCATATCTGCTCTTCGTCGTCCACAGCTCATAGACAGCGTCATTGACCCTGTCGAAATGTCCCCTGGCGTAAGGACAATGTACCGGATCACATTTGGTTTCGTCCATAAAACACAGCTTCTCCTTGGCTGTAATGGTCACCACTTTGTATTTCATTCCCTTTTCCCGCAGCACCTCAAAAGCTTCCTGAGCCACTGTTCTTGTAATAGTCTTGGCTGTAAGATAAAAGATCGTCTCCCCTTTCCCTTCGCCAACAGCACGAACTGCTGGAAATATGGTAGACATAGTTTTTCCTACACCGGTAGGTGCCTGAATAAAAATCTGACGACTGGCTCCAATTGCATGGTAAACACTGCTCACCATCTTTCTCTGACCTTCTCTGTAGGAAAATGGAAATTCCAGGCTCTGAAGAGAATGATTTCTCTCTTCCTTCCATTTTTTCTGATAACTGAGCCATTTATGATATTCATCCAGAAGTTTCTGGTACCATTCTTTCAGTTCCTCTATGGAGATCACCTCCCGGAACCTTTTCACCACTTCTGTCTCCAGATTGGCATATGTCATCTGGATTCCAATCTTCGACAAGCCTTCCTGAACACCGTAAATATAGCTATAACACATAGCCTGAGCCTTATGAACCTTCACAGGCTCTTCCATCTGTTCCACATTTCCATATATTCCTTTAATCTCATCGATCCAGACAACTTCATCTTCTGTAAAAATTCCATCTGCACGACCTTCTAACCGAATGTCCAGATCCTCATAGCTGCAATTCATCCGCAAAGCAACCTCTGCTCTGTAGTCTCCGCCCATTTGTTTCTGAAGCTTCCGATGCAGTCTGCTGCCCTTTAACATAGCATCTTTGTCTATAGTACCTCTTCGGTTATCAAGATCACCGCTTTGCAATATAAACTCCACAAGATTTCTTACTGATATTCGTGTTACCGGATTGTCCATTTCCAATTTACCGCCTTTTACTGGTCTGCTGCCTTCCAAACAAAGATACCTTATCTGTAAGCATTATAACACGAATTTTACTTATCGGCCTATCCTTTCACAGAAAACTCCGGCATATTACTCCGAAAATGCAAAGCAAGCATCTGCTTCTGAAGTTTCTCATTCCTCCTTGCTTCAATGGATATGCTATCACAAAATGTCTGCCACAGTTCCTCGTACTCTCCCATATCCCCTACGGCGCTCCCTGGCACCTGTATACGCACTTCTTTTCTCATGACGCACTCCTTCCCTTTCTCATGGCACAACGCCTTCTGCCTCTTCTCATCATAGATTACCCAGTTCTCATTGGGAAAGCGATTGGAAAAATGAAGAGCCATAAGAGACAGGATATCATTCCCCGGCTGGATCTTTGCCAACAGAAACCTTCCGCCAATCTCCCTGAAACGGACAAACCCAAAATAATGGTGATGTTCCCGCTTCACACAGAGTGCCAGTTTCGCAACCCTGGATACATATGGATCTGCCAGTGCCTCCATTACACGTTTTTCGCATCTGCCTCCCCCAAAAGCCCGGTGCAGCACATAATAAATGGCAGTTCCCCTGTCTTCATCTGCTGAAGCTGCCGCCAGACAAATCTGTTCGTAAACCTCGCTTCCCAGTCTCATAAGAATCGTCCTCATAACCTTACCAGCCTTACTCTGATCTGTAGCAATCTCCCGATAAGAAGTGAACAATTCCATGCTTACAGGAAAACTGGTCTGAATGCTCACTTTACAGCCGCCTGCACACTCTTTCCATCCATCATAGACAGCAGAAAAAATTCCCTCCATAGAGTCCTCACATACCAGGATTCTTTTCTCTTGATTCATATAGCTCCCACCTTTCTGTCCACATGATTCTTTGTATTTTCTGTATACAGTCTTCTGCTCCCCATCTCATCTCCAAAGAGGGATAATTGCTGAAATGCAGCTTCATTCCCATGCTTCCGGCAGTTCTCTTCATCCAGAAGATTACGGGTAATATAAGATTCCTCCAACCTGGTATTGTACATCATGCGGCCATTACAGGTGATAAAATATAAGGCACGCTTCAGAACCACACCAATCCTCTTCAAATCTGCAAATTCCAGGGAATGGGTTCTCCTGGCCCCAATGATTCTTCTGGCAGAGGTATAACCGATTCCCGGTACACGAAGAAGTTCATAATAATCTGCCTGGTTGATCTCTACCGGAAAAAACTCCAGATGTGACACTGCCCAGTCTGCCTTGGGATCCAGAAGAAGGTTAAAATCCGGATGCTTCTCTGAAAGCAGTTCTGAAGCCCGAAAACCATAAAACCGCATAAGCCAGTCTGCCTGATAAAGCCGGTGTTCCCGCAAAAGAGGCGGACCTGATAAGGACATGGGCAGATCCTTATCTTCATTTACGGCGACAAAAGCCGAATAAAAAACTCTTTTTAATGCAAAGTTCTTATACAAAGATTCTGCTACTGACACGATCTGATAATCGCTCTCCCCCATAGCTCCAATAATCATCTGGGTACTTTGACCGGCTGGTACAAACTTAGGGGCATGACGGTACAGAACCAATTCCTCCTTATTCTGATCTCGCTGCTGCTGAATCTGCTTCATAGGGCGCAGAATAGTTTGCCTGCTCTTATGCGGTGCCAGTTTCCTAAGCCCGTCTGCAGTAGGAAGTTCCAGGTTCACGCTCATGCGATCTGCCAGATACCCCGCCCTGGCGATCAGTTCAGGAGCAGCACCTGGAATGGCTTTCAAATGAATATATCCCTGAAAATGATATTTATTACGAAGAAGATTTACTGTACAAAGCAGTTCTTCCATAGTCCTGTCTGGACTTTCCTTTACTCCGGAACTTAAAAACAGTCCTTCAATATAGTTCCTCCTGTAAAATTCCATAGTCAGACGACACACTTCTTCTGGGGTAAAACTGGTACGCACCACATCATTGGAGGCTCTGTTTATACAGTATTTACAGTCAAATACACATTCATTTGTATAAAGGATCTTCAAAAGACTGATACATCTGCCATCCTGAGCAAAACTATGACAGATTCCGGCAGCAATGCTGTTTCCCATGCCCTTTCCATCTCCCTTTCGATCCACACCACTGGATGTGCAAGCCACATCATATTTCGCGGCATCCGATAAAATCTCCAGCTTCCGCTTCAATGTCATTGATTCCTGAATAATCATCCCGTAACAAAACTCCTTTTATGTAATCTGTTTTTCGCGTTCTTTATTATTCTCAATTTCAGAACGTTTGTTCTTGTTTTATTTTAGAACGTATGTTCTGTTTTGTCAATATCATAAAACGGCACGAAATTTTTTCTATACAAAAAGAGCCATAAATCAAAGATTAATTCTAACACTACCTTTGATTTACGGCTCTTATCTCATTCTTTTACTATTAAAGCTCCCGGACGACAGCCAGAAATGGTACATGCTTACATCAGCGAATTCATGAATACCAGACGTTCTGAACGTATGAGCAGATTTTCATATATGTGAATGCTGCCGACAGGTGACCTATCCACTCAATTTCAAATCTGTGTCAGCACAAAAATATCATAAATTGCTTTCACTGCATTTTCAAAATCACGGTTTTCCACACCGATAATAATATTTAGCTCACTGGAACCCTGGTCAATCATCTTGACGTTTACATTTGCATGTGCGAGGGCAGAGAAAATTCTTCCGGCTGTACCGCGGGTGGATTTCATTCCACGTCCTACAACTGCGATCAGGGCAAGGTCAGATTCCATTTCCACAAAATCCGGCTGAACCAGGCGATGGATTCCCGCAATTACCTGCTGCTCCTTTTCTTCAAACTCATCCTGGTGAACATATACTGTCATGGTATCAATACCGGATGGAACATGCTCAAAACTGATTCCCTGGTCTTCAAATACCTGAAGCACTCTTCTGCCAAATCCGATTTCACTGTTCATCATGGACTTCTCAATGTTGATAGAACAGAATCCTTTCTTTCCTGCAATACCGGTTATGGTATATTTCGGCTTGCGGCAGGTACTCTCCACAATAAAAGTTCCCTTATCCTCCGGACGGTTGGTGTTGCGGATATTAATCGGAATTCCCTCTTTTCTTACAGGGAAAATAGCATCTTCATGAAGAACAGTAGCTCCCATGTAGGAAAGCTCACGAAGTTCACGGTATGTAATGGTCTCAATCACAGCCGGATTCTTTACAATTCTCGGGTCTGTTACAAGGAAACCGGATACATCAGTCCAGTTTTCATACATATCAGCCTTAATTGCCTTGGCAACCAGAGAACCTGTCACATCAGAACCACCTCTGGAAAAAGTGGTCACAGTTCCATCGTCCTTTGCACCATAGAAGCCCGGCACAACTGCATTCTCACATTTGGAAAGACGCTTGTTCAGAAGTTTGTCTGTCTTCTCTGAATCCAGATTTCCGTTTTTATCAAAACGGATTACTTCTGCTGCATCCACAAATTCATAACCAAGATAAGCAGCCATCACTTTGCCGTTCAGATATTCTCCACGGGAAGCGGCGTAATCCCTGCCAATCTGTGTTTTAAAATTCTCTTTGATCAACTGGAAATCCTCTTCCATGGAAAGAGCAAGGCCAAGCCCTTTAATAATCTCATAATAACGAGATTTGATTTCTTCTAAAACCTTTTCAAAATCACCGCCATTTGCAGCTGCGTCATAACAGCTGTAAAGAAGATCTGTTACCTTCGTGTCCCCGTCAAATCTCTTACCTGGTGCAGAAGGAACAACAAAACGTCTGCTCTCTTCACTTCTGATAATATCTCCGACTTTTTCAAACTGCTCCGCATTTGCAAGGGAGCTTCCGCCAAACTTTACAACTTTTCTCATAATCTTTATGCTCCTCAAAAACTTTTTCTCCATTTTATGAAAAAATTCGACTTTTTGCAAGGGTTTTTTCGATTTAATTCGTGAAAGTGTTAAATACCTCCAATACCTGCAGCTGTTCTCCATCTACTTTAAAATGAATATCCCAGGATCCAAAAGACATTCCGTATTTTCTTTCAGGGTCTTTCTGATACCCAGGTCTTGGATCGTTTGCAAGGACAGCCAGAAGTGCTTCTCTTTTTTCCTCTGGAATCTTCTTCAAAAGCTTTTCCGGAAACTCTACTTTCAGCTTATGATCCTGAATCTGGTCGGTAAATCCGCCCGCTGCTTCCGGATGGCTGTCCACGTAAGCCAGATAGGGCTTTATATCATAAATAGGTGTTCCGTCCATAAGATCCGCTCCTGATACATGAAGCACCGGTCCATACTTTTCAGAAAACTCTACGCTCTCCAGCCTTACACTGGAAAGTCCTATGGGATTTGGACGAAAAGGAGACCTTGTAGCAAAAACGCCCATTCTGACGTTTCCCCCAAGTCTTGGAGGACGCACTGTAGGAGACCACTCCTTGCGGACAGCCTGTGAAAATTCCCAGATCAGCCAGATATGGGTATACTCTTCCAGCCCTCGAAATGCCTCATGGTTCCGATATTCCGGTTCAAAAATAATATCCGCCTTTAGTTCCTGTATTCTGCCGCTCTGATGGGGAATTCCAAATTTCGTTGGAAAATCACTTCTGATATGAGCAATTACTTTCATTTCCATTGTTTATTATACCTTTATCAATCTTTATGTGTGCTCCTATAAACCCGCAGATATCATCTATAAACAGCGAACCTCTATTCCTCATGTCCGCCGCTTTTTTCTTCCTCCTTGATTTCCCAGTGAAGCAGGAACGTAAGAGCTGCACGAAGAGCAATAATTCCGGCTACAATTCCGATTTCCTTCCACTCACGTACCACTACAGTACGTAGAATCTCACTTCCCATTTTAAATTCCAGTCCCATGGCAAGTCCCCTCGCCAGATAGACACCAGTATCTCCGGCATGTTTCAGCCATTTGATAAATCCGGTAATTCCACTCCAGATAATAATGGCAACTCCAATAAACTCAAAAATTACAATGGCGAAACCAGCAATATTCTCCAGAACCCACTCCATAATTCCAGTTATGGTCGTCATCATAGGTACCTCCTTTTTTCCTGCTGACAGGATACCTTTTCTTACAGAATATATTTTCATTGCTGCACAGCCTGTAAACAGCAACAGTTTCTTATTTTTGCTCCAGCCAGGTCACCACTTCTGTGTGATCTGTAAAACAGAACATTTCCACAGGCTGGATTTCTTTAACTATATAGTTTTTTCTCGTAAGGAAATTAAGGTCTCTTGCAAGTGTTTCCGGGTTACAGGAAATGCAAACAATTTTCTTCGGAGAGAGTTTTATTACGGAATTCAGGAATTTCTCGCTGCTGCCTGAGCGGGGAGGATCCATAAATACCACATCTGCCTTTTCACCAGCTTCTGCCATTGCCTCCATAAATTCACCGGCATCACCCTGGCGGAAAGATATGTTTACCACCTTATTCTCTCTTGCATTGATCCTTGCATCCCTGACTGCATCTTTATTCAGTTCCACTCCGACCACTTCTCTTGCCTTACCAGAAGCTACCAGACCGATGGTACCAATTCCACAATATGCATCAATGACTTTTTCTTTCCCTGTCAGCCCTGCAAATTCCACAGCTTTTCCATAAAGAATTTCGGTCTGCACTGAATTTACCTGATAGAAGGATTTCGGTGAAATACGGAAGGATTTTCCACAAAGGGTATCACGGATAAATCCCTTACCATAAAGTACGATTTCCCGCTCGCCAAGAACCATGCTTGTATTTTTGTCATTAATATTTAATACCACAGTACTGATCTCTGGATGAACTTTTCTTAATGCCTTCACAAAGTTATTCTTGGATGGAAAAATAGGAGAGGCGACCACCAGTACTACCATTACCTCACCTGTAGAAAAGCCACGACGCACCAGTACATGGCGCAGAAGTCCATATCCGGTATCCTCATCATATGTTTTGATCTTAAAAGACTTCAGCATTCCCCGAATGGTACGGATGATTTCCTGACTCTTCTTATCCTCAATCAGACACTGTTCAATAGAAACCACTCTGTGGGTACCAGCCTCATAAATTCCAGAAATAATATTTCCCTTCCGGTCACGGTCAAATACAGCATGAACTTTATTCCGGTAAAAATAAGGATCTTTCATTCCAATTACCGGCTTCACATTCCCAAACTTCTTCAAAAGCCCCTGTACCTGATTTTGTTTCTTTTTAAGCTGTGCGGAATAAGGCACACCCTGATACTGGCACCCACCGCACTTTTTTGCGTATGGACAGACTGTCTGTGTTTTTTTCTCTTCCATAAATTCTCCCTTATCTTTATTTTGCTTTTCGTTCTTCATAATATCTGACTAGAGCGTGCTCTAGCTTCAGCGCCGCCAACGCACTAAAAGTGCCTACAAGGGCTCCAGCCAGCACATCTGTAGGATAGTGTACTCCCACGTACAATCGGGACAAAGCGATCAGTACTGCCAGGACCATGGCTGCTTTTCCCCATTTTCCAGGAAAGGCTTTATAATATACGCCTGCACAGGCAAAAGATGCGCAGGTATGACCTGATGGAAAAGAATAGTCCTTCAGCCTGGCAACCAGAGGCACAAGTCCCTCCACAGAATCATAAGGTCTTATACGCGCTACCAGATCCTTAAGGCATAAATTCGTAACCACTGCCCCTATAGCTAGTGCCAGAAGTGCGGTTACACCTGCCTTTCTTGTCTTCTTTGGAAAAAGAAAAAGCAGCCCCAAAACAATCCAGAACCAGCCTCCGTCTCCTAGAAAGGTAATTCCCTTCCACAGCCAGGTAAACAGATCACTTCTTAAATACTGCTGTATAAAAAGCAGAATCTGTGCATCAATATTATGTATCCATTCAAGCAATTCCACTTATCCTCCACCCGCTTTCAATTCTGATTGCTATCTATATATTTCTATAATTTATTTTTATAATGGTTCAGCAGACAGTGTGTAACTGCAAAGGAACCCAACAGCTGCTTTTATTTCGTTATTATAGCGTAAAAGACGGTTCGTGTGGTGCGAACCGTCTTAATTCTTTTTAATTCTTATTCACCTGCGTGATACAGGATCTGCTGAAGATATTGCCGATTCTGCTCAAGATCAGGAACCAGAACCTGCATGCCGTCAATCGTCTGAGGTGTGTAGGCTCCATCCTCCGGAATCCGGTATGATGCAATTTCATCTGTACCGATGTTCATCACATCCATGGCATATCCGGTTATATCCCACAAAGAAAGATCCGTAGTAACCATTGGAAGAACATCCTTAACCAGACCTGCAATATCAAAAACTCCCAGATCTTTTATCTTGGCAAAAGCAGCCATAAGTACTTCCTGCTGCCGCTCTGTTCTCCGATAATCGGAATTTCCAATAGAACGGTTGCGTGCATGGATAAGTGCCTGTTCTCCATCCAGATGGTTCATTCCTTCCTGAAGATTCCAGTCGCTTCGAAGAGGCTGAGGGTAAAGAACACTCTGATCTCGTCCGCAGATATAATCTGCTTCCGCCTGAGTCAGCTCCAGATCTATTCCTCCAACCTTGTCAACCAGAACCTGGAAAACTTCAAAATCCACTTCCACATTTCCATCTATCTTTACTCCGAAATTTTCTTCCAGAGTCTGGTCCAAAAGATCCATTCCTCCATATGCGTAAGCCGCATTAATACGAGTAGTCGAATATCCAGGAATGGCAACATAAAGATCTCTCATAAAAGAGGTCAGGCTTACAGTACCCTGATCCTTGTCCAATGTAGCAAGAATCATGGAATCGGAACGCTGACGGGACTCTCCCTCTCTTTTGTCCTGTCCGATCAGCAAAATACTCTTGATATTGCTGGTGGCCGCTTCAGCATCCGTATTCTCTGCCTTTACTGTATATGCAAACGCCGTACTCACAGCCGGGCTTTCCAGAAACAGCACCGCGCCAAGGCAGATAAGGGTCTTCTTCCATATGGTAGATCTCATATATTTGCTCCTATGTACATGTGCATGGTCAAAAAGGAATCTTTCTGCCGGTTCTTTCATAACCAGCAGTCGCTATTGATTACTGTTCACTCCGTTCACAGTAATCATTATTTTACTACAATTGTCAGAACAGCTCCGTTTGAAGCATTGCCATTGGAGTCAACAACATAATAAGTCAGTTCATAAGTACCCGGAGTATTCACATCAACGGTTCCAGTGATCTGAATCTTACGATAAAGATCACTTGTTGAATCTTTATCGTCTTGAATGTCTTTGACATAACTCAGTCTGTCAATCTGTGTTCCCTTGGCAATTTCAACGTAGTAAGTATTCAGATAAAAACGCGGATCCTGAGGGTTCAGCTGGTCAATCTTTTCTTCTTCCCTTTCCTGCGCTTTTTCTTCTTCTGTCATTTCTGGTTCTTCTTCATCTTCTGAATCAGTCTCATTTTCATCCTGCAGGGCTTCATCCGTTTCTGCATCTGTATCTGTATTGTCAGAAGAAGTTTTGGTTTCTGAAGTAAATCCCATAAGATTTCCCTCGGAAGTCATATGATAAGTTACCTTTGTTACATTGTTACTGTTATCCTTTGCAACATAAACAACTGTGACTTCATCCCCTTTTTCATTTGGATAAACATTCTCAACTGTCAGGCTGGCTGAAACATCTCCATCTCTCTTGTCAACAGCTTTTACTCCTTCCAGAAGATCTTCCGTTGTCATATCCGAAGTGTAGCTGTTTTTCTTGCTCTCTGCAATGGTAATTTCCGGTCCCTTGCGATCCTGCCTCATATACAGCCATCCCAGGATTCCGGTCGCTCCTATTGCCACTGCCGCCATTAAAACAATCAACCATTTACGCATATCTGCAGCTCCTTATACTCAATTTCATCAGCGACGTTTTCTTGATTTCTGTTTCTTGGATCTGCTTTCTTTCTCTGAATATGGAATGCTTCCCAGAACAGAAAGTCCAAGATAACGCTCTACATCTTCCTCAACCTTGATCGTATCATTTGTAAGATAAATGATGATCACAATCGCCATTGCAATGATAACACCTAAAAGTCCACCGATCACACCATTCTTCGCAAGGCTTGGGCTGGCTTTTTCACTTGGGATGTTTGCGCTGTCAACTACGTTAACCGCCTCAATATCCATAACTGACTGAATGTGCTCTGCTGCCATATCACGGATAGCATTGGCCATCTCGCTTGCTGTATATGGATCTTCATCAGATACTATGATCGTTACAATACGGCTGTCTGTAGAAGTATCTACCGTCAGTTTGCCAAGCAGCTGCTGATAGGTAATATTAAGATTCAGCTGTGCAATTACACCTTCAAGAACTGTACGGCTCTTAATAAGTTCCGCATAGTCCTTAGTCAGCTGTGTACTGGTCTGCATATCAGCACTGGTCAGTGTATTGCTGTCCTGTTTATTCAGCACCATGATCTTCGTGGTAGATTCATACTGTGGAGTGATAAAAAGCATTGTTCCGATAATGGAAATCACACCCAGAATGATACCGGAAAGAATAATCACTCCCAGCCTGCTAAGAATCAGGTGAAAAATCTCACCTAAATCGATTTCAATTTCATCGTTATTATTTGTAACCTGATTTTCCATTCTTCTTCTCCGTTACCCTGTAATTTTCTTTACTTTTTCTAAACAGATACATCGTTTCCAACGACATCCCATATATAAAAGTCAAAATCTCTCGTTATTTATAATGCACTCCGGATTGCTGATAAAAATCATATCCGCGTAATCCGTACCCATCATTTTTTCAATTTTGTCGTAACATTTGCCAATGTGAGGCGTTCGTCTGGCCAGATCATGACCGTCAGACCCCACAAAATCCAACATTTCTTCTTTAATTACTTTCTTGCAGAAACGCTTGATCATAAAGCCATCCTCACCAATAATACTGTCCGCATTCATCTGAATATAGGCACCCATATCCCTGAGTTCATCAATAAAATCCAGACCGTTTTTTACTACCGAATGATAGCGTTCTACATGTGCGATAATAGGATAATACCCTTTCCGGATCAATGCCTGCACCCGTTCCCTGATATAGGACTTTTCGTCTGAAGTCCGAAACTCCGTTAACACATAACGGGAACCTGACATGGTAAGTCTTTCCCCTTTTTTCAGACAGTCTGTCATATCCATACTGGAATGAAGCTCGCAGCCCAGATACATCTGAATACCGTCTTCTCCAATCTCAGCGGCAGCCTTCCTCACACGAAGGAACTGCTTCTTAACCTGTTCCAGAGACGGCTCAAACATATCATATCGAAAATGCGGAGTGGCAATAATGTTGCGGACACCATCATCATATTCCTTCTGGAGCATGCGTACAGATGTCTTGAGATCCTTCGCTCCATCATCAACTCCCGGAACAATATGACAGTGAATATCATAAATACCTTTCATTCGCTTCGCCCATTTCCAATCTTTTCATATAACAATCTCGAATAATGACGGATCAATATTTTCCGTATTCTCCGTACTTGCCATATTTGCCATATTTACCATACTTACCGTATTTACCATATTCCTTAGTATCTACCTTGTTCAAAATCGCACCGATGATCGGACAGTTGGTCTTCTCCAGCTGCCCCTTGATCTCCTGTACAAAATGGTAGCTGATACTGCCGGATTCGATTACAATGACAGTTCCATCGCAGGAATCCGCCACAACTGCACAGTCGATTACTCGTCCAAGAGGCGGTGTATCTATGATAATGTAATCATATACATCTCTTACAACACGGATCATGTCTTTAAACTGTCTGCTTCCTAAAAGCTCTGCCGGGTTCGGCGGTACAACACCGGAAAAAATAATGTGAAACTTGGGAAGATTGGTTGCGCAGATAACGTCCTGCAGTTTCGCCTGCTTGGACAGGTAGTGGGTCAGTCCCTTCACTTCTTCCTCAACCTGTACACGTCCCATAAGTACGGATTTACGAAGGTCTGCATCAATCAAAAGTACAGATTTACCACTCTCTGCAAGGGAAGCTGCAAGATGGAAAGTTACATTACTCTTTCCTTCATTCGGGGTACAGCTTGTAAATGCAATCACCTTTTTGTCGGCACCGCAAAATTGAATGTTTGTACGAAGTGCCTTATAAGCCTCATCCATGGATGAATCAGCTTTCCAGTCGCTAATTTTTACTTTTACCATAATTTTGTTTTCACCTTATCTATTTGTTATCCTGTAAATCTGCCATATTTTCCTTCTAATTTCCCATAATTCACGTCATGGCAGTGTCTGCCTAAATATTATACACTAGAAGTACCGCATTGGCTAGTACATTTTCGAACTAAATATGCACAATTTTTCACAAAATTTTCATATTATTCTTGATTTCCTTCCTGAATCCCTTCTATACCCTGAACGGATGATCCCTCTTCCAAAAGATAAACTTCTACATCAAATACACCGCTGTTCAACGCTTCCGCATGGCTTCCCATATAAATATCAATGCGGTTGTTCTTAATGGCGCCGCCGCAGTCTTCTGCCACATAGACCTGTCCATTGATAACTACTTTAGAACCGTAAGGAATTACAGTTGGATCTACTGCAATAGTACGGTTCGTGGTAGCTGTCACACCTGTGGATGTGATTCCGTTTGCCCACGGACCGCAGCAAATGCTGCACTGGCAGTAATGGGTAATATGGAAAACACCAAGTGGACGAAGGCTGCTGTCTGCGGAAACCATAATCGGCTGTCCTTCAAGAACACCTGCATTTCCCCCTGTCTGGGTAACACCTTCTACTGCTTCTGCAAATACGCCCTCTCCTGTACTTTTATGTATAATTCCTGCTTCTACAGTTCCATCTGAGGTTGCATCTGAAGCTACCTGATTCTTATCTTCATAACCCTCCAAAACAGAGGTTGGGATATATCCCACCTGTTCTTCTCCATTATCATCCTCAAATAGAATCCTGCTCCAGATATCATCAATAGTACCTGTACGGCTGATTTCATCTTCTTCCAGCACTTCACCGATCACAGAACCCTCTTTTCTGCCAGGATAATCTAATACATCTGTATCTGCCGCTACTGTGACAGTATCCTGGACTTCCGTGATCTCGTCCTCGATTTTCCCGGAATCCTTTTTTTCGATAGCTTCTTCTGAAACTGTTTCTTCTTTATTATCAGTATTTTCCTGTGCTGTACCTGAAATGGCCGGACCGGCTATTTCCGCTCCAAGCGCAGAAACAGGCATACATGCGGAAACACATACTGCCATAATCAGAAATCTTTTTTTCATAAATTTATATCTCCTGATCTGTTCAATTTTCCCCTCTACTCTTTGTTTATCATAGCACAGCTATTTTCTTATTTCAAATCCCATCAGGCTTTTTAGAAATTTTTCACATTTATTATTGTAGCTTTTTTGTTTTTTCATTAAAAAAAACATTATTTCATTTTTTTCAAAAAAACATTTGACAAAATAGATTTTATACTGTATTATATGTTTTGTCGCTGAGGAAAACAGTTGACAGCAATAAATGCGATAGTGGCGTAGTTGGTAACGCGCGACCTTGCCAAGGTCGAGACCGCGGGTTCGAGCCCCGTCTATCGCTCTGAAGCTCCGATTTAGTCGGAGCTTTTTTGTGTCTGAATCCGCCTTACAAAGCGATCACTGTCTTTTGTATACTTCATAAGAAAATCCCGCTTATTCTTTCGGAAATAATTTATAAAGGACATCTTATTTTAAACAAAAAAGCCTTGTACAATTTGCTTTTCTATCTGAAGATTCTCTATTGACTCATCTTTCAATAAGAGTTTTCAGTTCTTTGCACTTTGTACAAGACCTTTTATTACTTCATTTTATTATTCTGTCCAGAATCCAATATTTTTTCTTAAAACATGTAAAAAAAACTTTCCGCAAGATGTGCGTCTCAATTGCAGGAATGATTTTTCAGCCACGATTTAGTGATGGAATAATCTAATTCCGGTAAATGCCATTGCTATATTGTATTTATTGCAGGTATCGATTACGTCTGCATCTCTCACAGAACCGCCTGGCTGTGCAATATATTTCACGCCACTTTTGTAAGCTCGCTCAATATTGTCGCTGAATGGAAAGAACGCATCAGATCCTAATGTTACATCTGTCATCTGATCCAGCCATGCTCTCTTCTCTTCCTTTGTGAAAACTGCAGGTTTCTCTGTGAATGTCTTTTCCCAGTTTCCATCCGCCAGAACATCCATATACTCATCACCAATGTAAACGTCGATAGCATTGTCGCGCTCAGCTCTTGAAATACTTTCCTTAAATGGAAGGTTCAATACTTTCGGGCTTTGGCGAAGGAACCAGTTATCTGCTTTCTGTCCTGCAAGACGTGTACAGTGAACTCTTGACTGCTGTCCTGCACCAACTCCGATTGCCTGTCCGTCTTTTACATAGCATACGGAATTGGACTGGGTGTATTTCAGAATGATCAGGGAAACTTTCATATCACGCTTTGCTTCCTCAGATAATTCTTTATTCTCAGTTACGATGTTGGAAATCAACTCATCATCAATTGCAAGCTCCTGTCTTCCCTGCTCAAAAGTAACGCCGAACACCTGCTTATGCTCTAATGGAGCCGGTACATATTCCGGATCGATCTGAATTACATTGTAGTTGCCTTTTTTCTTCTGTTTCAGAACCTCAAGTGCCTCCTCTGTATAACCAGGAGCGATCACACCGTCGGAAACTTCTCTCTTGATCAGAAGTGCTGTGTCTTTGTCACATACATCAGAAAGGGAAATAAAATCACCGAAGGAAGACATTCTGTCTGCGCCTCTTGCACGGGCATATGCACAGGCAAGCGGCGAAAAATTCTGCCAGTCCATATCCTCTACCCAGTAGATTTTTGCAAGCGTCTCTGTGAGCGGAAGACCAATGGAAGCACCTGCCGGGGAAACATGTTTAAATGAAGTAGCTGCGGGAAGTCCGGTTGCCTTTTTCAGATCACGCACCAGCTGCCAGCCGTTAAAGGCATCCAGAAAATTAATATATCCAGGTTTTCCGGAAAGTACTTTAATTGGCAGTTCACTTCCATCTTCCATGTATATTTTAGATGGTTTCTGATTTGGGTTACAGCCGTATTTTAATTCTAACTCTTTCATGGTTATCTCCTCCATTTTATCTTTTAAGGTAACGATTCAGTAGGTACTATTCCGTGAGGCATTCCGTTTTGTGAATATAATTTACCCAAAACGGAAAGCTTTATTTTCAGTGATTCTTGTTGATAATTTTTGATTCATATTTACCAGTCTCGATATCAATGTATCTCACAAAAAGTGAAACCTTATTGTCTTCATTCAGGCTCTCCCACAACATATCTGCAAACTCATCCATGTGATCCGGAATCTGAACAAGCTTCGGCTCACCCTCAAAGCTTGGCAGCGGGTTTCCATCACATTTATAAGTATGGATAAAATGTCCCTCACCGGCCTTTGCATTCTGATATGCAAAAGTGTAACGGTTGCAGGAGGAAGGATCTCCATTATTGCTTTTCAAAATGGACATTGCATAACTGTAAGAGCCGTTCTCCACATGCATAATTCCGGAAATACGTGGTGTATAGTTTGGTGCATCTGGCTCAAACTCTCTGGAACGTAAAGACTGCTCGAAAGTGAGCTGATGATCCATTCCTTCGTAAATAGTGTCTGTCTGGTCACCGTTTGTCACGATTGTTTTATTTCCAAGTACGCGGACAGGTGCATAAATGATCAGGCTTGGATCTACCAGTTTGGAAGGGTCAAATGCCTGTGTGCGGATTCCCTCGCCATCCTCCACAAATACACGGTTGCGGCTGTTTTCACTTCTTCCCATAATAAAGTAAGCAGTAACTGCCTTCGTTCCATCAGCGCTGCGGCCAATGATGATTCCTCGTCCCGGGTAAGAATTTTCCTTCAGTTCTTTGTCCAATGCTATCATTTCCATGCAGATGTTCTCCTTTCGAAATTTACATGAGTATATTACCGCAGCCACCAGATTTTCATCAATAGTATAAATGTTGACTGCGTGTATAAAAAAACGCCTGGGAAGCCTCTCTTCCAGGCTGCCCAGGCGGTCGACACAATGATATTACTGCACTCCCTGTGGGTATTCCCACGATCCGCCAGTCATGCAGTTCTTTTTTATACTACAATATTTTTTTCGTTATTTCAAGATGGGAAATCTTTTTCTTTTATGTACAATTTTTTTGTGGTTACTGGTCACGGAGTGACCAGTAACACGCTTCGCGATGCACAGAAATCATGCATTCGCATGATTTCGCGCTGAGATTCTCGGGTTTTCTGTGAACTTTGTTCACAAAAAACACCTCGCGGAACGTTACCAATGACCAGTAACTTTTTGTGGTTACTGGTCGCAATGCCTGCATGAGCGAATTTATGGATATAATCCGTACTCTCTTCTCAGGAAATCCCCATCAGGCCCTGATCTATTGTGATCTGTGCACTGATATCCGCCTTCATCTGCTCCCAGGCATCCGGATGATCCACATAATACTTGGGGCATTCCTTGCCTGTCACATCATAATGCCGGATCACCTGCTCTGAAGTCAGCCCAAATCGGGCGCACAGCCATGCAGCCAGCTTTACCACAGAATCATAAGTTTCCTGTTCAAAAACGCCGGTATCATCTTTATGACAGCACTCAATGGAAATACTGTCCACATTCCTTGAGTTAGTCGCATAAGACATCTCCGAGGTAGGAATACACTGGATCACTTCACCCTCCAGTCCTACTACAAAATGGCTGCTTACTTTCGCCTCATGAGAAATGGAAAGATTCTCAAAATAATCCCTGTTATTCTGGGCTGTGGCACCGGGATTGGCTGTATAATGGATTGCTATGTAATCAGCTCCATTCAGGGGCAGCTGAGGCCTGGAATACTCATTTGGAGTCAATAATTGTACATCTATGTAGGGAGCACCCTGGGACATCCATTCTTCCGGTCCATAATTCGTATGATCATTCGTTTCCTGGAATGTCTCTGCACTTTCCTCCTGCTTCTGTCCTTTCCTTACCATCAGAATAACCACTCCTGTCACAACCAGAAGCAAAAGAAGCACCAGTAATGCCAGACGCTGATTTCTCTGACGGATTCTGCCGCCCTTATCTGTTTTTTCTCTTTTGTTAAAAGAAGGCCGCCTTGAAAAAGACGGCCTTGCAGATTTTCTTTTCATTATTTGTCATCCACACTGTAGTTCGGTGCTTCTTTTGTAATGTGAATGTCATGTGGGTGAGACTCTTTCAGGGAAGCAGCAGAAATCTTCACGAATTTACCATTCTGTTTCAGTGCTTCAATATTCTCAGCTCCACAGTATCCCATACCGGAGCGAAGTCCTCCGATCAGCTGGAATACAGTGTCCTCAAGGTGTCCCTTGTATGCAACACGTCCTTCCACACCTTCCGGAACAAGCTTCTTGGCATTCTCCTGGAAGTAACGGTCCTTGCTGCCATTCTCCATAGCTGCAATGGATCCCATTCCACGGTATACTTTATATTTTCTTCCCTGATATAACTCGAAAGTTCCCGGGCTCTCATCGCATCCGGCGAACATACTTCCCATCATACAAACGTTTGCACCAGCTGCGATTGCCTTGGTAACATCGCCTGAATACTTGATACCACCGTCTGCAATAATCGGAATACCATACCTCTTGGCAACCTCATAGCAATCCATGACTGCTGTGATCTGCGGTACACCAATACCTGCAACTACACGGGTGGTACAGATAGAGCCAGGTCCGATTCCGACCTTGACTGCATCTACACCAGCATCGATCAGAGCCTTGGTAGCGGCTCCTGTGGCAACGTTTCCTGCGATAACCTGCAGCTCCGGATATGCAGCCTTGATCTCTCGTACAGCACGGAGGATATTCTCAGAATGACCATGAGCAGAATCAACAACGATGACATCAACATTTGCCTTCACAAGTGCGTCTACACGGGCAAGCACGTTGGCGGTAATACCAACAGCAGCCCCACAGAGAAGACGTCCCTGTTCATCTTTGGCAGCCAGAGGATATTTGATCTGTTTCTCAATATCCTTGATGGTGATAAGTCCTTTTAAGTTAAAATCATCATCTACAATGGGTAATTTCTCTTTACGGGATTTCGCAAGGATTTCTTTCGCCTCTTCCAGTGTAATACCTTCTTTGGCTGTGATCAGTCCCTCAGATGTCATGGACTCTTTGATCTTCTTGCTGAAATCTGTCTCAAACTTCAGATCACGGTTGGTAATAATACCTACCAGCTTCTTGCCTTCTGTGATCGGGACACCGGAAATACGGAATTTCGCCATTAAGTCATTGGCATCCTTCAATGTATGTTCCGGAGATAAGAAAAATGGATCTGTGATAACACCATTCTCAGAACGCTTAACCTTGTCCACCTCTTCTGCCTGCGCCTCGATAGACATGTTCTTGTGAATGATACCGATACCTCCCTGACGTGCCATGGCAATCGCCATATTGTACTCAGTAACGGTGTCCATTCCTGCACTCATCATGGGAATGTTCAGTTTAATCTTCTTTGTAAGATAAGTTGAAACGTCAACTTGATTCGGGATTACTTTGGAGTACGCCGGAACTAAAAGGACGTCGTCGAAAGTAATGCCTTCACCAATGATAGTACCCATTGCTTTTCCTCCCTTGTCTTATTGTGTCTTTGGTTTGTAGATTAGTGTAGCAAAAAACTAAAAGTGTGTCAATCTAGTAAATTAATCTAAAAATACTTTGCTCGGAGCAGTATTTCTCATGGTTTTTGCCAATATTTCATCTGGCTCGATAATTACTTTGCAGGTATCTGCGCCATCGCGGCAGACAATTGCAAAACGCTTATGTTCCGGATTTCCGGAGGAAAAATCCTGTACTTTCAGCTTCTGGTTGCTGTTGTAATAGTCCATTCTATGTGAGTTAAGAGGTGCCATAATATCACATTCTGTGATGTTCAGGCTTTTTACTCTTTTTCTCTTGGACTTTGCCATGATCTTGTCAATGTCAAGTTCTCCGTTTACAAACAGGTACTCAAATTCCAGATCAGTGCCTGGAAAGATAAAAAGATAGGCACAGACTCCCAGCACAATTGCCGCGATCAGAAGCGGGGGCATAATAAACAGTCCTGCGAGTACCAGAAGCACGATCAGTGCAATGATACCGCCTTTTACCAGCCTGTCCTTTGCGGTCCTCTCTTTTTTTACAAGCAGCTCGGAATATAAATCGCTCATATTACAATTCTCCTTTGTTTTTTTTGCCAGCCAGCATGTTGTTTTAAGTATAACACACAAAAGTTTTCCTGTGAACATTGTTCCTGATAAAACGCAGAATATTGTCAGTACACAGTTACTGTTCACTCCGTTCACAGTAACGCGCTTCGCGATGCACAGAAATCATGCATTCGCATGATTTTGCGCCGCAATTCTCGGGTTTTCTGTGAACTTTGTTCACAAAAAACGCCTCGCGGAACGTTACCAGTGAACAGTAACAGTACACAGTTACTGTAAAAAATGACTTTTATTGAATGCAAAAGGGTCAGCGTCTTTGACACCGACCCTTATGAGTTCTGAATTATACTTTCAAAAATCCATTCATGGATTTTCCGTTCTGTTTTCCGTTGCTGGAAATTACATCATTCCCATACCCTGACCGCCAGCTGGCATTGCCGGAGTATCTTCTTTGATATTTGCAACAACAGACTCAGTTGTAAGCAGAGTAGAAGCAACACTTGTTGCGTTCTGAAGAGCACTTCTTGTAACCTTTGCAGGATCAAGGATTCCTTCGTCTACCATGTTTACATATTTCTCGTTCAGAGCATCAAAACCAACACCTGGCTCAGACTCTCTTACTTTGTTGATGATAACTGCACCTTCAAGGCCTGCATTAGCTGCAATACGGAACAGCGGAGCTTCCAGTGCTTTCAGGATGATGTTTGCACCAGTCTTCTCATCTCCCTCAAGATCTGCTGCAAGTTTTGCGACCTCTTTGGAAGCGTGGATATATGCAGAACCACCTCCTGCAATGATTCCTTCTTCAACAGCTGCTCTGGT
This sequence comes from Ruminococcus sp. Marseille-P328, assembly GCF_964249465.1. Lineage (NCBI taxonomy): Bacteria > Bacillati > Bacillota > Clostridia > Eubacteriales > Oscillospiraceae > Ruminococcus > Ruminococcus sp. Marseille-P328. The sequence continues at coordinate 50,236 of NZ_CAXUBQ010000016.1, forward strand.
AGCTGCAAGAGCATCTTCCATACGAAGTTTTGCTTCTTTCATCTCAGTCTCAGTAGCTGCACCAACACGAACCACTGCTACGCCGCCAGCAAGCTTTGCAAGTCTTTCCTGAAGCTTCTCTCTGTCGAAATCAGATTTTGTCTCCTCAATCTGAGCACGGATCTGGGCAACACGATTGGCAATTGCTTCTTTATCTCCCATACCATCAACAATAACAGTATTCTCTTTTGCAACTTTAACAGATTTTGCACGTCCTAACTGAGCCATTGTAGCATCTTTCAGTTCAAGACCTACCTCGTCAGAAATTACAGTACCACCTGTCAGGATTGCGATATCCTGAAGCATTTCTTTTCTTCTGTCACCATAGCCAGGAGCTTTTACAGCTACTACCTGGAAGGTTCCTCTTAATTTGTTTACGATCAGAGTGGTAAGAGCCTCACCCTCAACATCCTCAGCGATGATAAGAAGTTTTGCTCCAGCCTGTACGATCTGCTCCAGCAGCGGAAGAACTTCCTGAATGTTGGAGATTTTCTTGTCTGTGATCAGAATATATGGATCCTCAAGGTTTGCTTCCATCTTCTCCATATCAGTGGACATGTATGCGGAAATATATCCACGGTCAAACTGCATACCTTCTACAAGGTCAAGCTCTGTGTGCATGGTCTTGGACTCTTCTACAGTAATAACACCGTCGTTGGAAACTTTCTCCATTGCATTTGCAACAAGCTCTCCGACTTCTTTATCTCCGGCGGAAATAGATGCAACGTTTGCGATCTGTTTCTTTCCGCTTACTTTCTGGCTCATGTTCTTGATTGCTTCTACAGCAGTATCTGTAGCTTTCTTCATACCGCGTCTCATAACGATCGGGTTAGCACCTGCTGCCAGGTTCTTCATTCCTTCGTGAACCATTGCCTGAGCAAGTACAGTAGCAGTTGTAGTACCGTCACCAGCTACATCGTTTGTTTTGGATGCAACTTCCTTGATCAGCTGAGCGCCCATGTTCTCGAAAGCATCCTCAAGCTCAATCTCTTTTGCGATTGTAACACCATCGTTTGTGATAAGCGGAGCACCGAACTGTTTATCAAGTACTACGTTTCTTCCTTTCGGTCCAAGTGTTACTCTTACGGTATCAGCAAGTTTATTTACACCAGCCTCTAATGCTGTTCTGGCTTCTGCGCCATATTTAATCTCTTTTGCCATAATGAATCATCCTCCTGATTTCAAGTTATTTATAAGGTTATGTCTTATTTCACAATTGCAAGAATATCGCTCTGTTTTACAATGATATACTCTTCACCGTCAAGCTTAACCTCTGTTCCTGAATATTTGGAATAGATAACCTTGTCGCCTACAGTAACTTCCATTTTCACTTCTTTGCCGTCAACAACTCCGCCAGGTCCTACTGCGATTACTTCTGCCTGCTGTGGTTTCTCCTGTGCCTGTCCTGGAAGAACGATACCGGATTTTGTTGTCTCTTCTGCTTCTAACTGTTTTAATACAACTCTGTCGCCTAATGGAACTAATTTCATGATCTATGTCCTCCTTTAGAATTGCTTTTCTTTTCCTTGCTAGCACTCATTATTGCCGAGTGCTAATCACTGTCCATTATATTATTGAATTATCGTTATTTGTGCAACTCTTTTCATAGTTGCATTTTTAAGTATATTCTTTTTTATTCTCTTTTATGCTCTTTTTTTCTCTTGTTTTCTCACTTTAAAAATTTTCTGAATTTTTTTCTATTTCGAAGCTTCTGAAGACTGCCTGGTAAAGTTTTTTTGTGAAATCATGAATTCCAACGAAGTTTCCTGTTATACACAAAAAAGAACTGCCCTCCAGAGCGTGTTTGAAAAAGCGTTCCTGCAATCTGCAACTTCACAATTTGCAGAAAGCCTTTTTCAAACACGTTCAAAGGAAAACAGTTCTTCTGTACACTTGTTTGTTATTTATTGAATTCACTCAGGCCTTTTTATTTCTCTGGGCCTTAATCTCTTCTAATTCATCAAAGATCACTTCATTGAGAACCTTGATATAGGTTCCCTTCATACCGGATGACCGGGACTCAATAACGCCTGCGCTCTCGAACTTGCGGAGTGCATTTACGATTACTGATCTGGTAATACCTACTCTGTCTGCAATCTTGCTGGCAACAAGAATTCCCTCATCTCCGTCAAGCTCATCAAAAATATGGATGATAGCTTCCAGTTCAGAGAAAGAAAGTGTGTTAAAAGCAGATTTCACAACCTGTTTCTTTCGGTCTTCCTCAGCATTCTCTTCATGTACAGCTCGCATCATCTCAAGACCTACAACTGTGGTGCCGTATTCACTGACAATAATATCCTCAATATCATATGGACGATCCTTGCGGTACATAAACACCGTTCCAAGACGTTCTCCTGCAATATCAATAGGATTGATGATTCCCTGATAGCTGCTGGAAACATGCTCAAATCCAAGTGTCTGAAGATTCACGTTCTCTTTGGTAGATAATACCCCTAAAAAACGCTCATTCAGCAGAGGGTCAACATGACCGCCCACCTCATCAGCTATCAGCTCCTGGATTTCCTCAACTCCCGGGCAAAAGCTTACACCAAGCACCTTGCCTTTCTTGCTGAGAACCAGGATATTAGAACTTAAAGTATCCATCAGAACCTGGCAGATATCATTAAAAACCACCTTACTGGAACTGCTGTTATGGAGAAGTTTATTGATTTTTCTTGTTTTATCAAGTAACTGAACGCTCATTTTGTCCTCCCTTCGCTTTTGTTACATGAGAGCCTGTTTGAAAACCCACTCCCGCAATCTATACGCTCCACTTTGCAGGAGATTTTGCAGAAAGCATTTTTCAGGCATGCTCTGACTTTACCTGTTATTCTAATACTACACGTTTTTCAAACTATTTACAAGCTATTTTTTACTATTTTTCAATTTTGTTTAGCTTTTCTGAAAATATCACGTTTTTGAAACTATTCATCAAACAATGGAAGTAATAGAGCTTTTATTTAAAAAATCCCCTGCAAAACATAATACATCTGCCTTGCAGGGGATCTTTCCCGAAAACTTCTTAATTTGTTACTGTTCGCGAGCTTCACAGCAACCTTAATTTTCTTTTTCATCCTTCGGCCTGGTTTCTACATAGCCGCAGGTTTCCTGGCTGCACACCAGTTTATTTCCTTTTTCCACCATGTAGCTTCCGCACACCGGACATTTCTTATCCGATGGCTTCTGCCATGACATAAAGTCACATTCCGGATTATCTTCACAACCGTAATACTTACGGCCTTTCTTCGTCTTCTTAAGCACCACTTCCTTACCACACTTCGGGCAGGCTACACCAATCTTTTCATAATAAGGCTTGGTATTGCGGCATTCCGGAAATCCCGGGCATGCAAGGAAACGTCCGTGAGGACCATATTTAATCACCATATGACGACCGCAGTTATCACAGATCACATCGGTCTCTTCATCATGGATGTCTACTTTCTCCAGCTCTTCCTGGGCAGCATCCACATCATGTTTCAGATCCGGATAGAAGTTCCGGACTACTGTCTTCCACTGTACAGTACCATTCTCCACACAGTCCAGAAGTCCCTCCATGGTAGCCGTGAAATTCACGTCCACAATGCTTGGGAACGCCTGCTTCATAATACTGTTTACCACCTCGCCCAGCTCTGTCACATAAAGGTTACGCTGCTCCTTGGAAACATAGCGGCGGCTGATAATGGTGGTGATGGTCGGCGCATAAGTACTCGGACGGCCGATTCCAAGCTCCTCCATGGTCTTTACCAGGGAAGCCTCTGTATAATGTGCCGGCGGCTGGGTAAAATGCTGTTCCGGCTTTAACTCTTTCAGTTTCAGCTTCATGCCTTTGCTCAGGCTCTGGCTTAATACATTTCCCTTCTTCATATCCTCTTCCTGCATATATACCGAAAGGAAGCCGTCAAATGCCACCTTGGAGGCGGACACAGTGAACGTATAATCTCCACCAGCCACTTTTACAGAGGTAGTCTCATACTTTGCAGGAGCCATACGGCTGGCCGCAAAACGCTTCCAGATCAGCTGATACAAACGGAACTGATCTCGTGTAAGGGATTCTTTTATCTGTACAGGTGTACGGCTGATATCAGTTGGGCGGATAGCCTCATGAGCATCCTGGATCTTCTGTCCCTTCTTCACTGTCTTGGCAGTTTCTGACACATATTCTTCTCCATACTGACTGCCGATATAGCTTCTTGCTGCCGCATCTGCCTCATCAGAAATACGTACAGAATCAGTACGAAGATATGTGATCACACCTACAGTACCGTTGCCCTTGATGTCAACACCCTCATAAAGCTGCTGTGCCAGACGCATAGTCTTCTGGGTGGAAAAATTCAGTGTTTTGGATGCCTCCTGCTGAAGGGTACTGGTAGTAAAAGGAAGCGGAGCATTCTTGATTCTCTCGCCTTTTTTCACCTCAGAGATCTCAAATTCTTCGTTCTTAAGAGTCTTAAGAATCTCGTCCATCTCAGCTTTATTGTGGATATCCATCTTCTTGTCTGTTCCGTAGAATTTAGCCTCCAGAGGCTTTTTCTCGCCATCCACAAGGAATTCACCATTCAGGCTCCAGTATTCTTCCGGGATAAAAGAATTAATCTCCTCCTCCCTGTCACAGATGATGCGAAGTGCAACAGACTGCACACGGCCAGCACTTAAACCTCTCTTTACTTTCGCCCAGAGAAGCGGGCTGATGGTATACCCCACCATACGGTCCAGCATTCTTCTCGCCTGCTGTGCATCTACAAGATTCATATTCAGACCTCGTGCATGCTTCAGGGAATCCTTTACAGCAGTCTTTGTGATCTCATTGAAAGTGATTCGGTGCATTTTATCCGGATCTTCTTTCAGAGCCTGCATCAAGTGCCAGGAAATTGCTTCTCCTTCACGGTCAGGGTCAGTGGCAAGATAAATCTTATCAGCTTTTTTGGCTGCCTTGCGAAGTTTGGCAAGCAATTCCCCCTTACCACGGATGGTTATATATTTCGGCTCGAAATCATTCTCCACATCTATTCCAAACTGACTCTTGGGAAAATCACGGACATGTCCGTTAGATGCCTCTACCTCATAATTTGCCCCAAGAAATTTCTTTATTGTCTTTACTTTTGCAGGTGACTCAACTATCACCAGATATTTAGCCATACTACCTCTCCTACTTTGTATTCAGTCTACATACACTACAAATTATCCCCCTGATATTCTGTAGTATTGTCTGCCTGTCTCTCCCACAAGCCCCATTAGCTGAAGTTCTGTCAGAAGAGCACAGACTTTTGATGCTGAAAAACCGGTTTTCCGTATTAAATTATCCAGATTTTCAGGTCGTAAATCGAGACCACTATACACCAAATCCAAATCCGGTGCAAGCCCCAACTTCTTTTTTTCCACATTTTGAGGTCTGTTTTTTGCCTCGATTCCCCATTCCATAAGCATGATTTCCGGGCTGTAAGCGATTCCTGCACCATCGAAAATCAGCTTGTTGCAGCCTCTGCTCAGTTCCTCTGTCACAGCTCCCGGAAGGGCATAAACACTGTGTCCATGTTCCAGGGCAAAGTTTGCAGTGATCAGGGAACCGCTCTGTTCCTTGGCTTCTACCACAAGAACAGCATCGGAAAGTCCGCTGATGATCCGGTTTCTTGCCGGAAAAGCCCAGTTCACAGGCGGAGAGCCCGGGGGAAGCTCGCTGATGATCCCGCCGCCTTTTTCCAGGATCCGCTGATAAAGCCATCTGTTGGAATTGGGATAACACACGTCCACTCCGCTTCCCAGCACTGCAAAAGTAGGAGTGTCCGTATCCAGTGCACCTTTATGCCCCTCTGCATCAATTCCTCTTGCCATTCCACTGATGATCTGCACACCGTAGCTTGCCATGGTTCTTGCATATTTAAATGCCTGACATCTGCCATAAGGACTGCACATGCGGGCACCTACCACTGCTGCAGCAGGCTTCTTCGGATCTGGCAGGTTTCCGATGTAGTACAGTTTTTTTGGCATTCCGGAAAGTTTTCTCAAACGATCTGGAAAATTGGAATCCTCTATAGTTAAACATTTGATTTTCTGCATTGCTTCCATACTAAAATACCTCCCTGCGTGCGGTTTTATGAATAAATTCATTCAGCTTCTGTACTTCTTATCAAATGCTTTGTAAGTAAGGGCTTCTGCAACATGTCTTGTGTGTATCAGTTCCTCCCCTTCCATATCCGCAATGGTGCGTGAAACCTTCAGAATCCGGTGATAGGATCTTGCACTGAGTTCCATAAGCTCAAAAGCATTTTTTGCCACCTGAATGGCATTCTCTGTCAGCACACAGTATTTCCGGATCTGCTTCCCGGACAGTTCTCCGTTAAAACAGATTTTCTCATTCTGGTAGCGTTTCTGCTGTATTCTTCTGGCTTTTTCCACTCTTTTCCGGATAAGGGCAGAACTTTCTCCTGGTTTTTCTTCTGAGATCTGGGAAAAATTAACAGGCGGCACATCTGCACATAGATCGATCCGCTCCAGAAGGGGCTGGCTCAGCTTATGAAGATAATGACTCACCTCGCCAGGTGTGCACCTGCATTTATTCATATCCGGATAATAGCCGCAGGGACAGGGGTTCATGGCTGCTACCAGAATAAATCCCGCCGGAAACACGTACGTTCCACTTGCCCTTGACAGCTGGATCTGCTTGTCCTCCAGGGGCTGTCGCAGCACTTCCAGGCTGCCTCTTGCAAATTCCGGCATTTCATCCAGAAACAGAACGCCTCTGTGAGCCAGGGTCACTTCACCAGGACCCGGGATTCTTCCGCCTCCAGCCAGAGCTGCAGACGAACTGGTATGATGCGGACTTCGAAAGGGTCTTGCCTTAATTAATGGTCTCTTTGGACTTAAAAGTCCAGCAATGCTGTAGATTTTTGTAAGCTCCAGGCTTTCCTCAAAAGTAAGAGAGGGCATGATCGTAGGTATTCTTTTGGCAAGCATGGTCTTCCCAGTGCCCGGAGGGCCGATAAACAGGATGTTGTGAAATCCGCTGACTGCAATCTCAGCAGCTCTTCTGGCACTCTCCTGACCACAGATTTCCCCGAAATCCACCAGACTCTCTTCTGTCTGATTCTCTTCTGAATTTTCCTCTGAAAACTGATTTTCTTTTCCAAATGCATCCGGATCTGAGACAAGCTTCAAAACTTCTTTTATATTTTGAACTCCGACCACTTTCATATCCTTCACCAGAGCTCCTTCTGCCAGATTTTCAAACGGAATGATACAATACCGGCATCCCAGTTCCCTTGCCCGGATCACTCTTGGCAGCACTCCGGATACACTCCTTACCTCCCCATTCAGACTGAGTTCGCCAACCACCATTACATTCCGAAGAAGCTGTGGTTCTATAAATCCCGATGCTGCCAGCACCGCTGCTGCCACAGGCAGGTCAAAACCGGCCCCCTCTTTTCGCAGATCAGCAGGTGCCAGATTCACCGTCACCTTCTTAGGCGGCAGACTGATCCCATTATTTTTTAACGCTGTGCGCACTCTGTCCTGTGCTTCTTTCACCTGGGTGCTGGGAAATCCAACCATGGTAAAACAAGGCAGACCGCTGCTTACATCAGCTTCCACCTGAACCGGGCAGACTTCCATTCCGGAAATCGCCGCTGATAAAACACTTGCAAACAATCTTATCCCTTTCTGCAGATACAGTCCTTCCCCATATACGAATCTGCTCTGCCATTTCAATGTATCTCTGGAATAAAAAAGAATAAAAGTAAAAAAGATATGATTAAAAGATATACAAAATTCATTATAGCCCATTTTGCTCTGAATTGCAATAGTGCATTTCGTTCTGATTTATACTTTCTGAAAGGATTCGGGGCCAGACGTTTTTCGTTGTTCGTTACATTTGGTCCCTGCAGACTCTACAGAAGAAAAAGAGGTGAACCTATGAAATTTCAGAGAATTCAAGACCTTCGGACAGACGCTGATCTGTCCCAGAAGCAGATCAGTGATATCCTTCACATCAGCCAGCGTTCCTACTCCCACTACGAAACTGGCTCCAGGAACATTCCAATCGAAATGCTGATCCGCCTTGCAAATTATTATGAAACCAGCATTGACTATCTGGTTGGCCGTACTGATAGTAAAAAAATGCCGTAATTGCAAAGGTACTGAACAGGTACAAAATGAGGGGGATGCGATTTCCCCCTCATTTTCTATACCATAAATAAAGTTATTACCATTCACTCGTAACATTCCGTAAAGTATTTTTCATATATCCGTTACTTTCCTTCACTTCGAAGCTTTCCTTCCGTATCTGCAATTTTCTGAATATTTGCGACTTCATATTCATTAAACACAGAAGTATCTGCATCAAAGGTCTCCGGCTCCACAGTTCCCTTATACCAGGATTTACTGTTAAAATAATCCGCAATTCTCTGTGTCACAAATTTCCTGCCATGTCGGGCGTAAATCTCATTTTTCGCCAGTTCCAGCTGGTCAGATGAATAGCCCGACAAATCCTCATCTGTAAGGTATCGGCTGTTGCTGTCCGGGAATATATAATCCTGGGAAGAGAGATCCGTTTTATCTGTATTATCAGCCGGAGTCACTGAAGGTGCCTGTGTCACAGAAGCGGCTTTCTCCCTTGTAAGGACCCCATCTACCTTTGGTGTCACCCCGGCACCCTCTGCAGGGGAAGCTGTATTAAGGCGCAGATAAAGTTTGCCCTGATCAAAGGTCATATTTCCACGCACCTGGTTTCCCCAGGAATCTGTAAAGGAAAGCTTTGCTGCATTTCCAGCCACTTTTGCAGTGTCCGAAGCTTCCGAAACCTTAGTGCCGGCATTGTCACCAGCCTGAGAAAAAGTAAAAGTAACAGACTTCAGGGTAAGGTCGTCTATAGACAGTGTCACCAGTCCATCCTTGCTGTACCAGGTACCCATATAATCATTTGCCACGAACGCCGGTGCCCGGGTGATCACAGGAGTCGGTGTCACTGTGGCCGTAGGCTCCGGTGTGGGCGTAGCTGTAGCCACTGGAGTCGGTGTCACTGTGGGCACCCTTTCCAAAGCCTCAATAGCAGCCTTCTTCTGCTGCTCCTTCTGAATCTTTTTCTTATGTTCGGCAAACAGAAGCCCCGCTGCTCCAATCATGATAAATATGGCAATCAGGGCAAACAGCGTTGCTTTTAGTACATCTTTGTTGTGCTTTTTCACAGGCAGTCACCTCCTGTTTATTCCTGTCCGTTCCAGCAATAAGTGCAAAGCTTGCACGGTTCAATATCAATTGACTTCTTCAGATCATCCAGACGATGATATTTCAGGGATGTAAAATTCAGTTCCTTGCGGATTTCTTCCAGCATTTCTTTGTAGTTTGTAGAATCCGGATTTGCATAATCCTGCAAAATCCTGTCTGATACATTGTCCCCTTCACGTTTCGCAATGATCCTTCTTGTGATCAGATCCATCTCTGACTTAGAGCGTGAGAAATTCAGGTACTTACATCCATATAAAAGCGGCGGGCAGGCAGGTCTGATATGAACCTCCTTAGCACCATTGTTATAGAGGAATTCTGTTGTCTCACGAAGCTGGGTACCTCTTACGATAGAGTCGTCAATCATAAGGAGGCTTTTATCTTTGATCAGTTTATGTACTGGGATCAGTTTCATTCTGGCGATAAGATTTCGCTGGCTCTGCTGAGTCGGCATAAAAGATCTTGGCCATGTGGGCGTATATTTAATAAACGGACGGGCAAACGGCACACCAGAGCGGTTAGCATAGCCGATGGCATGTGCAATACCGGAATCCGGTACTCCTGCAACCAGATCCGGATTCACTTCTCCGGCATCTCTTCCTGCCAGAATATCGCCGCATTTGTAACGCATTTCCTCTACATTTACCCCCTCATAAGTGGAGGTTGGATATCCATAATATACCCAGAGGAAAGAACAGATTCGCATCTTGTCTCCTGGCTTCTGCAGAACCTGGGCTCCCTCCGGGGTAATAAAATCAATCTCTCCAGGTCCCAGCTCTTTCAGGTCTTCATAGCCAAGATTAATGTAGGCATGACTTTCAAAAGAAGCACAGCATGCATCTTCCTTCTTGCCGATTACAAGAGGAGTTCTTCCATAACGGTCGCGTGCTGCGTAAATGCCCTCCCCTGTCATAAGAAGAAGGGTCATAGAGCCCTCGATCATCTCCTGTGCATAGCGGATTCCCTCAACAATACTATCCTTCTGATTGATCAGCGCTGCAGTCACCTCTGTAGGATTCACACTGCCACCGCTCATCTCCAGAAAATGGGTATGCCCGTCTTTGAAGCATTTCTCTACCAAAGCTTCTATATTATTGATCTTGCCTACTGTTGTAATTGCAAAATTTCCCAGATGGGAACGCACCAGAAGAGGCTGCGGTTCATTGTCAGAAATACAGCCTATTCCAAGATTGCCTTCCATCTCTGCCACATCTTTGTCAAATTTGGTACGGAACGGTGAGTTCTCAATATTATGGATCACGCGGTTAAATCCACTGCTCCTGCTATAAACGGTCATTCCGCCCCTTCTTGTACCCAGATGGGAGTGATAATCAATTCCAAAAAAAAGATCCATTACACAATCAGACTTTGACGCAACACCAAAAATTCCACCCATTTTTCCTTAGTCTCCTTATTTTTTCTCCTTTATAACGCCTTTTCTGTAGGCATCCAAAAGCTGTTTCAGCTCCTGAATTCGTTCTTTCAGTGCCTTACCGTTATCCGTATCTCCCACAAGGGCACGCCTTGGATTATAGCGGACAGCCACACGGTTGGACACAATGTCCCTCTCTGTTTCCACTGCATCTTCCGCCGAAGTAAAAGGCTCATGGGCAGTCAGGCTCAGACCATAGGAACTGTAAACAAGAGTATATCCGGCAATACCGGTCACATTCCGGTATGCCTCACAAAAACCACCGTCAATTACGATCACCTTGCCATCACATTTCACCGGATTCTCTCCCTCCAGCTGATGAACAGGCACGTGACCATTGATAATATGCCCCTCATCCGGATCCAGCCCGAATTCTTCCAGCATACGATTTACTACCTCTTCTTTTTCCCAGAGGTGATAGTAGGCATTCTTTTTCTCTTTGTGTGTCTCTTTATCTGCGATAAAATAACGCTCGAAGGTAGTCATTTTATCTTTTCCATAAAGGGGAGAATTAGGCCCGGCCCAGATATACCACAGAATATCCTGGCTTGCTTTCTTCTCCTTCTCATCTACGGTAAAAAAAGCTTTTCTTACGTAGGCTTCCAGTTTATCATAAAGTGCCTTGCCTTTACAAGTCTCACCGTAAATCTCAACTTCTTTCAGAGTTCCATCCTCGTTCAGCGGAATACTTCCATGGAAAAGAAGGTTCCCGTTATAGGTCTTATAAAGGCCGCCTTTATCCAGAAGCAGCTGCATGTGGTTCTGAAGCTTCTCGCAGTTTCGAAATGCTGAGCTCAGGCGCTCCACTACTTCTTTTTCCCCATCTGTCAGCTCATAAGGATGTTCCCAGTCAATGGTTGGAAAATGGGTGTCCAGAAGATTATGCATACTTCCATCCGGCAGCTGCACAGTGCCCTTCTCCGGATCAATCCCCTCCAGAACGCATCGATTCTCCATATGAAAATCCGGATGTTCTTTCGCCAGTACCCCTTCCAGCTTAAACTGGATAATGGAAATGGCTTTGTGCATTTTCCTGCTCAGCTCTTTCTCAAGAGCATTGTAATTGGAAGGATTGCCATGTACTTCAAATACCTGGCAGGGATCATCCCCGTAAACCTCCATGGCAAAAGCAGCAAGAGGCATCATATTGATTCCATAACCATCCTCCAGAATATCCAGATTGCCGTAACGGATACTGTTACGGATCACTGTGGTCATACAGGCAGCCTGTCCTACAGCGGCGCCCATCCATACCACATCATGGTTTCCCCACTGAATATCCAGAGAATGATAATCCATCAGTCTGTCCATAATAAAATGAGGACCGGGACCTCTGTCATATATATCTCCAAGCACATGAAGGTGGTCTACAACCAGTCTCTGGATCAGTTCAGCAAGAGCGATAATGAAGTTCTCTGCCCTGCCGATATCTATAATGGTATCCACAATGGAATCGTAATAAGCCTCTTTATCCAGAACTTCTGCTTTCTCCGTGATCAGCTCTTCGATCACATATGCATAATCCGAAGGCAATGCCTTACGAACCTTGGATCTGGTATATTTGGAGGCAGTTGTCTTGCACACTTCAATAAGACGGTACAGGGTGATCTTGTACCAGTTCTGCATATCAGACTCTTTTTTCTTCACATAGGCAATTTTTTCCTTCGGGTAATACACGAGAGTTGCCAGGGAACGCTTGTCACTGTTGCTTAAGGTATGTCCAAATACATCATCTATCTTCTTTCGCACAGCTCCCGAGCCGTTTCGAAGCACATGGGAAAAAGCCTCGTACTCTCCATGGATATCGGAAAGAAAATGCTCGGTGCCTTTTGGAAGATTGAGAATGGACTGAAGGTTGATGATCTCTGTAGAAGCCTTCCCGATGGTGGGGTAGAGCTCCGCCAGACGTTGTAGGTAGCGCAGTTCTTCTGTTTTCATGGAACCTCCTAAATTCATATTACTCTTATTTAACCAGCGTTAGAAATCAAACAATGAAATCTGGTTGGATTGTGGAATATCTCCAAATAATCCAAGTTTATCCATCAGATCAATTACGGTCTTGCTGACCTTGGTCCTGTCACGGAAATCATCCTTGGAAAGAAATCTTCCCTGTACAGCAGCATCCACTACAGCATCTGCCGCCTTATCTCCAAGACCCTCTATAGAATCAATGGACGGCATCAGTTTTCCTTCTATGATCTGGAAACGATGTGCCTTCGCCCGGTAAATATCAATGGGCATAAAATCATAACCTCTTGCATACATTTCCTGGACAATACGCATATCTTTCAGGGTATCCTGCTCTTTTTTGGATGCAGCGTCCCCTTTCTTGCGTATCTCTGCCATATAAAACTCCAGCTTTTCTTTTCCCATACACATCAGTTCATAGGAAAAAGCTGTGGCACGGATACTGAAATATGCACCGTAATAAGCCAGCGGCTGGAATACCTTGAACCAGGCGATTCTGTATGCCATCATAACGTAAGCTGCCGCATGGGCTTTCGGGAACATATATTTGATTTTTTTGCAGGACCAGATATACCAGTCCGGAACGCCGTGTTCTTTCATGGTGGTGATCCACTCATCCCGAAGGCCTTTTCCTTTACGGACGCTCTCCATAATAGTAAAGGCAAGACCACTTTCCACACCCTGACCGATCAGGTAGATCATAATATCATCTCGGGTACAGATTGCCGTGGAAATAGTAGCTTTTCCCTCTTCGATCAGTGTCTGCGCATTTCCCAGCCATACATCCGTACCGTGGGAAAGTCCGGCAATACGGACCAGATCAGAAAAATATTTCGGCTTGGTATCCACAAGCATCTGCATGGCGAAATCAGTACCAAATTCTGGAATTCCCAGACAGCCAAGCTTGCAGCCGCCGATATCCTTCGGATCAATTCCAAGAGCTTCTGTACTGGCAAAAAGTGACATAACCGCCTTGTCATCAAGAGGAACCTCTCTTGCATTCAGGTCTGTCATATCCTCAAGGGTACGGATCATGGTGGGATCATCGTGTCCCAGAATATCCAGCTTCAGCAGGTTTCCATCAATGGAATGGTAGTCAAAATGGGTGGTGATAAATCCACTGCTGGAATCGTTCGCCGGGTACTGGACCGGGGTAAATTTCTCTATTTCCTCTCCCATTGGGAGTACAATAATTCCGCCAGGATGCTGTCCGGTGCTTCGCCGGATACCGGTACACCCCTGTACAATACGGTTGATCTCGCAGGAACGCTTGTGCTGCCCCCGCTCTTCAAAATAGTTCTTTACATATCCGAATGCGGTTTTATCCGCAAGGGTACCGATGGTTCCCGCCTTGAAGGTCTGACCTTTTCCGAATATAACCTCTGTATAATGATGGGCATTGGACTGATACTCTCCTGAGAAGTTCAGGTCAATATCAGGCTCCTTATCTCCTTTGAATCCAAGGAAGGTCTCAAAGGGAATGTCAAAGCCCTGTTTGGTCATCCTGGTGCCGCACTTTGGACAGATCCTGTCTGGCATATCGCATCCCGCCATACCGGAAAAGGCCTTGATCTCCGGAGAATCAAAGTCACTGTACTTACACTCCGGATTGGGGCACAGATAATGGGGAGGCAGAGGATTTACCTCTGTAATACCAGACATGGTAGCCGCCAGGGAAGAACCTACAGACCCTCGGGAGCCCACCAGATAACCATCTGCATTGGACTTCCACACCAGCTTCTGGGCAATAATATACATCACCGCATATCCATTGGAAATAATGGAATTCAGCTCTTTGTCCAGACGGTCTTCTACGATCTTGGGAAGCACTTCACCGTACATTTCATGGGCTTTCTGGAAGCACATATCCTTTAAGTCCTGGTCAGAATTCTCAATAACCGGCGGATATTTATCCGGATGGATCGGTGACATTTTCTCTATCATATCCGCAATTTTCACTGTATTTGTAATTACCACTTCCTCTGCCTTCTCGCTTCCCAGATAGGAAAACTCCTCCAGCATTTCCTCAGTAGTGCGAAGATAAAGAGGTGCCTGATTGTCGGCATCCTTGAAGCCGCTTCCAGCCATGATAATACGGCGATAGATTTCATCCTGGGGATCCATAAAATGAACGTCACAGGTAGCAACAACCAGCTTGTTAAACTGTTCACCAAGCTTTACAATCTTTTTGTTGATCTCAATCAGATCCTCTTTCGAATGAACCGTATCATTCTTTTCATCCTCCACCATAAACATATTGTTCCCAAGGGGCTGGATTTCCAGATAATCATAAAAGCTTACCAGCCTTGCGATTTCCTGCTCCGGTGCATTGCGCAAAAGAGCCTGGTAAAGCTCACCAGCCTCGCAGGCACTTCCAATAAGAAGTCCCTCCCGATGTGCCTCAAACACGCTCTTTGGCACACGAGGTCTGTGGTTAAAGTACTTGATATGGGACTGGCTTACCAGCTTGTACAGATTGATACGGCCGGTCTCATTTCGCATGAAAATAACGGCATGGTAAGTAGGCAGTTTCTTAATGGTGTCCGGGGAAACCTTTCCCTGCTCATTCAGCTTGTCTACATCCGTAATATCTCTTTCCCTGCACATTCCCACGAATTTCTCGAAAATACGTGCCGTACACTCTGCGTCATCAACTGCACGATGGTGATGATCTAGGGAAACGCCAACTGCCTTGGCAACGGTATCCAGCTTAAAACGGTTCAGCGCAGGCAGCAGGAATCGTGCCATACCTACCGTATCCACATAGGTGAAATCATTTGGGATGCCCATGCGGTTACAATTCTCTATAATAAAACTCATATCGAAATCTGCGTTGTGGGCTACCATTGTAGCTCCTTCACAAAATTTCAGGAATTCCGGTAAAATTTCTTCAATTGGACGGGCATCCATAACCATGCTGTCATTAATACTGGTCAGCTGCTCAATTCGAAATGGAATTGGAACCTGAGGATTGACAAATGTGGAAAAACGATCTGTGATCTTTCCATTTTCCACCAATACAGCACCAATTTCAATGATCTTACAGGTAAGGGGGGAAAATCCTGTGGTCTCAATGTCGAAAACCACGAATCTGCCGTCCAGGGACTGTTTTTTCGGGTTGGTGACCATACCCTTTAAGTCGTCTACCAGATAGGCCTCCATACCGTAAAGCACCTTAAAATCAGAATCCTTTGGCACGCAGCCTCCCCACGCATCAAAGCAATGGTTTGCCTCCGGGAAAGCCTGCACCACACCATGATCTGTGATGGCAATGGCAGGATGCCCCCACTCGTAGGCACGTTTTACCAGCGCTTTTGCCTCGGTTACACCATCCATATCGCTCATTTTCGTATGACAGTGAAGTTCCACACGCTTCTGAGGGCTGGTGTCCACTCTGGAGCTGCGGAAATCGGAGATTTTCTTAATTCCGGAGATGGAGCCTATGGTAAGCTCACCATCGAAACGGTCAATAGAAGTAACGCCTTTGATTTTCAGGAAGGCACCTTTTTTCACATGCTCTTTGATCTCCGGCACCTGCTCGTTGCGCAGGAACATTTTTACTGTGATGGAGTCTGTGAAATCCGTAACCGGGAAAATCAGTATGGTCTTCTCATTTCGGATTTCTCTCGCTTCCACATCCATAACCTGGCAGCGGATGATAACCTCTCCCATTTCCTGCACAATATTTTCCAATGGAATAGGCTCGTCCTCAAAATCCCTTCCATAAATAACATCCGGATTTGGATCCTTGCGGAAGCCACCACGGAAATCGCCCCATTTGCCTTTCTTTTCGAATGGCTTTTTCTCGAAAGGCTTCTTTTCACTGGCTGCCTCTGCTTTTTTCTCCGGCCTGGCAGCGGCTGTCTTGCCGGCTGCGGCCTCTTTTCCTGTTTTTTCCTCAGCTGCAGGAGCTGGTGCTGCGCTCTCTTTTTCTGTGGAAAGTCTGGCATGCTTCAGCACATTAGCTACTTCCTGACGGATCTGGATAGCTGCATTTT
This sequence comes from Ruminococcus sp. Marseille-P328, assembly GCF_964249465.1. NCBI lineage: Bacteria > Bacillati > Bacillota > Clostridia > Eubacteriales > Oscillospiraceae > Ruminococcus > Ruminococcus sp. Marseille-P328. The sequence continues at coordinate 66,886 of NZ_CAXUBQ010000016.1, forward strand.
TGCGGTACCTGCTCTCCTCCGTCTGCACATAATCCAGAGAAACTTTCAGGTCCATTCCACAACGCTCGCAGAATACTTTGTGAAGATATTCAATAAGTATCTCACTTTTCTGTCTGGAAATCACAGAATCCGGAAGTGCCATATTCAGGCAGTCATCTTCTGGAAATGTGATCTGTGCCTGCTTGAACAGATTGTATTCCAGCATGTTGTAATTGCGAAGCTCCAGTTCCATGCTGGAGCGGTAGGTATCCAGGAAATTCTTTGGCGTGTACTGTCTGGACAGATGGAACTTCTCGATTACCTTCACACTCACTTCAAGACCAGGAAAGCACTGTCTCTGAATCTGCTCTTCTAGGCTGAAAATATGCTTTTTATGGATCCAGCGGTCGCTTTTCAGGTAAACCCGGACACAGGTTTTGGCAGAGTTGCAGGCAACCTTGGTGACGATCACCTCTTCCAGAAGTTCACTTAATTCCTGTTTTAATTTTAAGTTTGGAAATACGTCAAAAAATTCTTTTTCCATTTATAGAATATACACCTTCTGTCATTTCTGTGTCTTATTGCTATCCCAGTTCATCAATTCTTCTCTCAAGGTATCCAGCAGCTGGTCTTCCGGCACTTTCTTCACAATCTCACCGCCTTTGATCAGAAGACCTACACCTACGCCGCCTGCAATTCCGATATCAGCTTCTTTCGCTTCTCCCGGGCCGTTTACCACACAGCCCATAACAGCTACTTTAATGTCAAGAGGGATATCCTGCACCATAGTTTCTACTTTATTTGCAAGACCGATCAGATCGATCTGGGTGCGCCCGCAGGTTGGACAGGATACTACTTCCACGCCGCCTTTGCGAAGTCCAAGGGTTTTCAGGATACGTCTGGCAGATTTTATCTCTTCCAGAGGGGCACCAGTCAGGGAGACGCGGATCGTGTCACCGATTCCCTGGTATAAAATAATACCAAGCCCTATGGCAGATTTGATATTTCCAGAATAAAGGGTTCCTGCCTCTGTAATTCCCACATGGAGAGGATAACTGGTCTGTTCCGCAATCAGTTCGTGAGCCCTGGCGCACATCATAACATCAGAAGATTTGATGCTGATCACCAGATTGTCGTAGCCAAGCTCTTCGATAATGTGCACCTTGTCAAGGGCGCTTTCTACCAGACCTTCTGCGGTAACACCGTGATATTTCTCCACAAGTTCTTTCTCAAGGGAACCGCTGTTTACCCCAACACGGATGGGAATATTCCGCTCCTTCGCCACATCTACAACTGCCTTGATACGCTCTGTGCTTCCAATATTTCCGGGATTGATACGGATCTTGTCGGCACCGTTCTCCATAGCCGCAATCGCAAGACGATAATCAAAATGAATATCTGCTACCAGCGGAATGTGAATTTGTTTTTTGATCTCTTTCAGAGCCTTTGCCGCTTCCATGGTCGGCACTGCACAGCGGATAATGTCGCAGCCAGCAGCCTCCAGGGCAAGGATCTGCTCTACGGTTGCCTGCACATCCTCTGTTTTTGTATTGGTCATAGACTGGATCAGAATGGGATTTCCGCCTCCAATCTTCTTATTTCCTATCTGAATTACTTTGGTATGGTCTCTGTACATACGAAATTCCTCCATATATTATGAACATGATATTCTTTGATTACTGTTCACTGATAGCATTCTTTGCAGTTCACTTTTACACCGCAGGCGCTTATCAAACTTTTCTATGCAAAAAGGCACAAAAGGGATGTCTCTGACACCCCTGCTGTACAGTTATTTTCACAGCATTCTGCAAGTATTTTCAAACAGGCTCCAGAGCCTGTTTTCTTTGCAATTTAATGCTGGATTTCCAACAATTTATTCTTCAAGTCTTCTTCCATCTTGCGCATTTCCAGTTCTGCCTGGGCTCTCTTGGCGCGGCCCTCTTTCTGAATATTCATGACATCATCCAAAGTAGCGATCAGCTCCTGATTGGTCTGCTTCAGAGTCTCAATATCCACGATTCCGCGCTCAGATTCCCTGGCAGTCTCTGTGGATGCAAGGTGAAGTGCCTCCGCATTTTTCTTCAAAAGTTCATTTGTCAGGTCTGTTACCTGGCGCTGGGCCTGGGCTGCTTCTGTGGAATGGGCGATTCCAAGTGCCAGCACCATCTGGCTCTTCCAAAGTGGAATGGTATTTACAATGGTTGTCTGGATTTTTTCTACCATAAGGGTGTCATTGTTCTGCACCAGACGAATCTGCGGTGCTGTCTGCAGGGAAATGGTTCTGGTCAGTTCCAGATCATGCAGCTTCTTCTCGAAACGATTGCACTTGCTGTCCAGATCCTTGGCTTCCTGCGCATCCTCCGGAAGTCCGCTGACTGCTGCTTTTGCCTCCAGATCTTTTAATTTTCCCTCCCGTACTTCCTGCAGCTTCTGTTTTCCTGCAAGGATGTACATGGTCAGTTCTTTATAATAGTTCAGGTTCTGGGCATACATTTTTTCCAGAACTGCGGAATCCTTCATGAGACGCATCTGGTGATCCTGAAGGGAGGTAGTGATCTTCTGCACATTTACCTCAGCCTTGGCGTAGCGGTTCTTCATATTTTCAATCTTGCTGCCCTGTTTCTTGAAAAAGCCAAGAAAGCCTTTCTCCTCCTCAGCAGCATCAAAATCGCGAAGCTCGCCTACCACCTGGGTGATCAGCTCTCCAACCTCACCCAGATCCTGTGTCCGTACATTTTCAAGAGCTGCATCGGAAAAATCAGCCATTTTCTTCTGGGTTCCGGCACCGTACTGGAGGATCTGGTTAGTATTCTCAATGTCAATTTTCTTAGCAAAGCTGTCTACCATCTGCTGTTCTTCCGGGGAGAGAACGGTCTGTTCCATTTCCTTTTTCACAGCTTCGGCTTCCGGCTCTGCTGCAATCTCTGCCTTTGGCTCTCCCAAATCCGGTTCTAATGTAAGTGTAGGTGCGTTATCTTCAAAACCTGTAAATTCGTTTCCCATAGCATCCTCCTTGTGTATAGGTCTGCCCATATTTATCAGCAGCCTTCAGTTTGGCATTTTCGTTATTTTTATAACACGCTCTAACCCCGCTGCAAATCTTATCTTTTCATATACTTAACATTCCGCACACTGCTAGAGCCTGTTTTTTTCAGCCTCTTTTCTCATACGGGTAAGCTCGTCCTCAGTCAGCCCTTCCTGTGCCAAAACTGTGTTAAGAACAGAAATATCACTGGATACATCCATAGCCGTGTCTTCAAATATGGAATCCAGAAGCTTCTCAAAAGCCACATTCAGCGTATCAATAGTCTCTTCGATTTCTTTCTTGGAAGAAGTAATATTCTCTCCCTGAACCGGCTGGCTGTCCATTTCTTCATATGCATTCAAAAGCTTCACAGTCATAGGAAGATAATAATCCATAAGGCGGTTCAAATCCGGAATAATCTCCGGATGAGCCTTGGCGCGTTCAAAAATCTTCGCTATGATCAGCTCCATACGGGAGATTTTTCTGGAAATCTCTTCTCCTGGAATGGCATCATTGCTGCGGTGGATTTTATCAAGAAAGTCATTTCCCTTATCCAGAACCTGCCGGACTTCCGGGGAAAGTCTGATTCTTTCCGCAGCATCCCGTTCTGCTTCCACACACGCCCGGGCATCTGCCTGTTCATGCTGGTTAAATTTCTGCCTTTCTTTTTCCTCTGCCTGCTGACGAAGCGCTGCCTCCTGGCGTGCACGCTCTTCATCCTGCTGATGATTTCTTTCTTCCAGCCGCTTCTGAGTGCTTACATATTGGTCGTAAGTCTCATTACTTGTGATCAGGCAGGTTTCCTGTTTATCAACATGTCCCTGAAGGAACCAGCCTTTGCTTATCATACGTTTGATATCTTTTTTTACAAATTTCACCGGCTTGCCGACTGCCTGTGCCAGCTGCTGGAAATTGCAGTAGGTGTGAGTGCCAAGAGCCTTGATATACTTGTTTCGGCGGCTTAAACTGGTAAGACTGCTGCAGCCCTGTCCAAGAAGAATACCTCCGCCGACCGTAAATGCCGCCAGAACAGCCGAAATTCCAAGCATTACACTGCTGCTAAAGCCAGCTCCAATTCCCCCAACTACCATTGTAGCAATTCCAAATGTTCCAGTAAGAATCCCACCAAACACTGTCTTCAGAATTCCCCCGACCTTGATTCCATTCGTCGGTAAATACAACGCCAGATCCGAATTCTGGTGATTGGTATCCTGCCTGCCTGTACCATTTTTCTGGAAGTTTCCATTACGCAAATCATTCCCTTTCGCACCGGCATATCCTTGATAACCAGTTCCATGATCCTCCCCGGTACTCCGGTTTTTCTTTCCATCCTTCTGAAAATCCCAGGATCGATTCTCTCTGTAATCATAAGAACTGCCGCTGCGGTAATTGGTATATTTCCCACTGCCCACAGTATTATTAAGCGCATCCCGAAGGGCATCACTCCCATTATCAATAGCCTTATTCAGCGCCTGATTAATACTCTTGCTCAGTTTCTGGTAATTTTTTTCATTTACTGCACTGTCAATGATGCTCTGGATCTTATCTCCAAGTTCATCAAATTCGTTATATCCCATCTTTTCCTCCGGATATTTTATTTCACAACGCTTGTTTTATCATTATACAAAAATCCCCCTCAAAAAACAAGACACCATAAAATATAAACACATTATACTTTTTGTAACCTTTTTCACAGGAAAATCACTTAAAAAATCTGCTTTTCCCATTGAATTTCACACGTAAAAGTTTTACAATAGTAAAAACATTGGGGATTCACAATAAGAATCTCCCCCCAAAAACCACGCTAGGAGGAAATTGTTATGGAAAAAAAGAACATTGACTGGGGCAACCTGGGCTTTGGTTATGTAAAAACAGACTACCGTTATGTATCCAATTATAAAGACGGCAAGTGGGATGAGGGAGGCCTTACCACAGATGATATGGTTACCATCAGTGAGTGTGCAGGTGTCCTTCAGTATGCACAGACTGTTTTTGAGGGTATGAAAGCATATACTACAGAAGACGGACATATCGTTACTTTCCGTCCTGACCTGAACGGTGAGCGTATGGAGCATTCCGCCGCAAGACTGGAAATGCCTGTATTCCCGAAAGACCGTTTTGTTGACGCAGTTGTTCAGACAATTAAAGCAAATGCAGCATATGTTCCGCCATATGGTTCTGGTGCTACTTTATATGTACGTCCGTACATGTTCGGAAGCGACGCTGTTATCGGTGTAAAACCTGCCAGCGAGTATCAGTTCCGTGTATTCACCACACCTGTCGGACCATACTTCAAAGGCGGCGCTAAGCCGATCACAATCCGTGTCAGCGACTTTGACCGTGCTGCACCAAATGGTACCGGTCATATCAAAGCTGGTCTTAACTACGCAATGAGCCTTCATGCGATCGTTGACGCTCATAAGAACGGATTCGATGAGAACATGTATCTTGATTCCAAGACTCGTACCAAGGTTGAAGAGACAGGCGGAGCAAACTTCTTATTCGTAACAAAAGACGGCAAGGTTGTTACTCCGAAGTCTGACAGTATCCTTCCATCCATCACACGTCGTTCTCTGATCTACGTTGCGAAAGAGTACCTTGGACTTGAGGCTGAGGAAAGAGAAGTATACTTCGACGAAGTGAAGGATTTCGCAGAGTGCGGTCTTTGCGGTACTGCTGCTGTTATCTCTCCTGTTGGAAAGATCGTGGACCACGGCAAAGAGATTTGCTTCCCAAGCGGCATGAACGAGATGGGACCGATCACCAAGAAGCTGTATGAAACCCTTACCGGAATCCAGATGGGACGCATCCAGGCTCCAGAGGGATGGCTGAAGGTTATTGAATAATTCCTTAAGCTTCCCATTTTTCGTATTTTTTCAAACACACTCTACACAGCATATAACAAAAATCAGTTCTGTCGTGATGGCAGAACTGATTTTTTTTAAAACACATTATATTTTCCCGCTTATTTATTTCTCTCATATCTCACAAACTTATATTCCAGATCAAAATATGTCTGCTCTTCGCTCTCTGCTGCCACATGCCACTGTGGATCTTCATCCAGATTCGGAAAATAACTGTCTGCAATATAGGCGAAATCGATCTTGGTCACTTGAGCAGCATCGCAATAAGGAAGAAGCTGCTTATAGATAGTGTCGCCGCCGATGCAGTATACATCTTCTGCCGGATACTTTTTCAATTCTTCCATAAGCTCTTCAATAGAATGAACGATTATGGCATCTTTCACCTTGTAATTCTCATTTCTGGTAAGAACGATGTTTATGCGGTTTTTAAGAGGAAGCCCTCCTGGGAAACTCTCCAGGGTCTTTCTTCCCATAACACAAACCTTGCCAGTGGTCTCCTGACGAAACATTTTCATATCCGCCGGAATGCTTACAAGAAGCTTATTGTCTTTTCCAATTCCCCAGTTTTTGTCAGCAGCTACTATTATTTTCATTTCTTATAATCTCCTTTATACGAACTCCTAGAGCGTGTCTAAAAATCATTCCCGCAATCTGCACGCCCCACTTTGCGGGAGATTTTGCCCAAATTCGGTTGCCGTAGCCCGCTACAGCAGCCTCACCATATCTGAAACGCATGCGGCATTGGAACCCTTTCTCATTTACTCCATGTTTAAATGGCAATCGGAATATTTTTAATCTGAGGCCAGGTCTGATAATTCTCCACGATCAGATCATCCGTGGTAAAATCATAGAAATTCTTCACATTCGGATTCAGTTTCACAGTCGGTGCCGGATAAGGTGTCCTGGAAATCAGCTCCTTGATAACCGGAACATGTCTGTCATAAATATGACAATCCGCGATCACATGTACCAGCTCACCGGCTTCCATGTCACAGCATTGTGCGATCATCATAAGAAGAAGGGAGTACTGGCATACATTCCAGTTATTTGCAGCCAGGATATCCTGGGAGCGCTGGTTCAAAATGGCATTTAAAGTCAGCTTGTCCTTTCCAGGCTCCTTTGTTACATTGAAGGTCATAGAGTAAGCACATGGGTAAAGATTCATCTCATGAAGATCTTCATGCACATAAATATTGGTCATAATACGACGGCTGTATGGATTATTCTTCAGATCATAAAGAACACGGTCTACCTGATCCATCATGCCTTCTTTGTACTGATGCTTCACACCCAGCTGATAACCATACGCTTTTCCAATGGAGCCATTCTCGTCAGCCCAGCTATCCCAGATATGGCTGTGAAGGTCATGAATGTTGCTTGATTTCTTCTGCCAGATCCAGAGGATCTCATCCATAGCGCTCTTTAATGCGGTCTTGCGAAGGGTCAGCGCTGGAAATTCCTTTCTCAGATCATAACGGTTCACAACACCAAAACGTTTGATCGTATAAGCAGAAGTGCCATCCTCCCACACTGGCCGGACCTTCTCCCCTTCTGTACTGGTTCCGTTCTCAATTACGTCTTTACACATATCTATAAAAATATGATCAGCTAAACTCATACCTGTCTTTTTCCTCCTGGTCTCCATTGTGCGTTCTTTATAGCAACACGATACCCGTCTGCAAGAGTCTCTCCACACCAAGTATCTCGCTGCTTTTCATACTTCAACAATTTTAGCATAGATTCCTGTAAATAACAAGTTCTTTGCCCTCCTGTCTCACTCCTGCTTGCTCTGGTTTTATTGTTTTTTCAAAACCTTGTCAAATCACCTTTTTCTTTACAATCTTATTTTCCCGTGTTATAGTAAACCCCATGAAGAAAATTTTAATCCATTTACTGAAACCTCTTTCTTTTCTTCCTGCAATTCTGATGATGTATCTGATTTATTCATTTTCAGCCCAGACAGGGGAGGTGTCCGGAGCCCTAAGCTATGAAGTCAGCTACCAGATTGTGGAAACCAAGAATGAAGTTCTCAACGAAAACAAAACTTATGACGAGCTCGCCTATTCTGCCAGCTCCATCGAATTTTATGTGCGAAAAGCCGCTCACATGACAGAGTACTGTCTGCTTGCCATTGCCATTTCTTTCCCACTTTATGTTTACGGAGTAAGAGGTATCTGGCTGATCCTGCTGGCAGGCGCCATATGCGTAGGCTTCGCAGGCTTTGATGAATACCACCAGTCCTTTGTGGCAGACCGCGGACCTTCTGTACGTGATGTGGGAATCGACAGCATCGGAGTCACAGCGGGAATCCTGTTGGTGCAGGCATTCTGCTGGTCCACTCTACATAACCCAAGCGGGAAACGCAGGCGTAGGAAACGGCGCTAGAGCGTGTATTTCAACAAAAAACAGACTTCTGATTGATTATCACTCATTCGGAAGTCTGTTTATTTTTTTTATATTTAGTATTGTATTCGTAATTTCGTGCTGTTATAATCATAAAACGCAAAAGTAACAGCCCGGTCTGCAAACTAGTACATCGTTCTCGAAATAACTACACCACTCATTTTTCATACATATATTAGCACTATCTAATATATCAATTTCTTTTCAAAAAACAATACTCTCTATTCTTCATCCTCTGTCGCATCCCCTAACTGGCTAACCAGATTAGCGCGGTCAGCAATAGACATTTTCTTATTCAAGGATGAAGTACTTTCCATTTTAGATTCAACTGTCCTTGAAGTTTCTGTCTCAGAAGCCTGTGCTTCACTTTCTGCATTCGACTCCTTCTGAATCTTGCCAGCCTTTATGCTGCCGCGGATTCCATTGATCACGAAAGCCACGCCAAGCACAATAAAAATCACTCCCGCAACCATAAAGCCAGGACTGCTGCCCTCAGCACCATTTATTACATTCTGGCAAAGTGAAACACCCAGATAAGCCACATAAACCCCTGCCAGAATCATAACCAGGCAGGTTCTCATAGGCATAGCAGACTTCCCATTTCTGGCTTTCTGCTTCTCATTTACATCAGTCTCTTCCAGATTCTTATTTTCCATATTCATCCCCCTTATGAAATAGCAAACTGACTCTCATACAGATTCGCATAGAAGCCCTTCTTCGCCAGCAATTCCTCATGTCTGCCCTGCTCGATAATATTTCCGTCCTTCATGACCAGGATCAGATCTGCCTCCTGAATAGTGGAAAGACGATGTGCTACAATAAAGCTGGTTCTTCCTTCCATCAACTCTGCAAAAGCCTTCTGCACCTTCACCTCAGTACGGGTATCAATGGAAGAAGTGGCCTCATCCAGAATCAGCATAGCCGGGTGCATCAGCATAACCCTTGCAATGCAGAGAAGCTGCTTCTGTCCCTGGGAAATATTTCCGCCTCCTTCTGAAATCACAGTGTCATAGCCGTTTGGCATACGCTTGATAAAACTATGGGCATGTGCGTGCTCAGCCGCCTCCATAACCTCTTCCAAAGTCGCATCCGGCTTTCCATAGGCAATGTTCTCGCGGATGGTTCCTGCCTTCAGCCAGGTCTCCTGAAGCACCATACCAAAGTTTCGTCTCAGGCTGTCTCTTGTCAGCTCTCTTACCGGATAACCGCTTACCTTAATCTGTCCCTTATCTACATCATAGAATCTCATAAGAAGGTTGATCATAGTGGTCTTACCGCATCCGGTAGGTCCGACGATGGCGATCCTCTGTCCAGGTTTTACGTCAATGGAAATATCAGTAAGAAGCGGAACTTCTTTTCTGTAAGAAAAGGAAACACTCTCCACGCTTACACGTCCGTCTGCTTTCTCCAGCTCCCAAGCATCTGGCGCATCTGGCTCCTGTGCCGGTGTATCAATAAAGTCAAAGAGACGTTTTGCACATGCCAGCGCATTCTCCAGCTCTGTGATAACGCCGGAAATCTCATTAAACGGCTTGGTATACTGATTTGCATAGTTCAGGAAGCTGGTCAGCTGTCCCACAGTCATACCGCCCTTAATTACTGTAAATGCACCAAAAATTCCAACTGCTGTGTAAACAAGACCATTTACAAAGCGTGTGGACGGGTTTGTAATAGAGGAAAAGAAAATCGCTTTGATTCCGCAGACGCGAAGCTCTTCATTTACTTTTCCAAACCTTTCATTAGCTCTCTCCTCATAGGAAAAAGCCTGCACGATCTTCTGATTTCCAACAAGCTCTTCCACAATAGAAGTCATCTCCGCTCTCTTCTCGGACTGCTCCTGAAACATGCGGAAGGTTCTGCCTGCGATAAAGCTTGCCACGAACAGGGAAATCGGAGTGAGCAAAATAACGATCACTGTGATCTTCACACTGATGGAAAGCATAAATCCAATGGTTCCAAAGATGGTCAGCACACCGGTAAACAGCTGGGTAAAGCCCATAAGGAGACCATCTGAAAACTGACTGACATCAGAAACAATACGGCTTAAAATATCTCCTGGCTGATTGGCATCTATATAAGATACCGGCACCTCCTGAAGATGGGCAAACGCCTGGCTTCGCACATCCTGCACCACGCTGTAGGTAACCTGATTGGTAAGAAGGTTCATCACCCACTGGGAAACTGCATTTCCCACAACGATCACAGCCAGAGCTCCAAGCACCTTCAAAAGTCCGGCTGTATTTACATTTCCCGGACCTACGATATTATCTACACCATTACCAATCAGAATGGGTGTATACAGGGTAAATCCAACGGTGACAAGCGCTGTCAGAAGCATAATGATAATTTTTGCTTTGTAAGGGCTGATAAATTTCAGTACCCTCTTCATAGTCTCTTTATTCCTTCCCATCAGCGGTTCACCTCCTGTTCGGAAAGCTGCGACAGGCAGATTTCTCTGTAGACCTCACAGGATTCCATAAGCTCTTTGTGTGTTCCCACACCAGCCAGCTCACCATCATCCAGAACCAGGATCTTATCTGCCTGCTTGATGGAGGTTGCTCTCTGGGAAACGATAAACACAGTCATTCCCTTTGTCTGCTCATGAATGGCATGACGAAGAGCCGCATCTGTGGCAAAGTCAAGGGCAGAAGCACTGTCATCCATGATCAGGATCTCCGGATCTCCCACCAGTGCTCTTGCTATGGTAAGACGCTGGCGCTGTCCGCCGGAAAGATTGGCGCCACCCTGACTTACCATGGTATTTAAGCCCTCCGGCTTACTTTTTACAAAACCACTTGCCTGCGCAATGGAAAGAGCCCGTTGGATTTCTTCTTCGGAAGCGTCCTCTTTGCCCCATTTCATATTGTCACGGATGGTTCCCTTAAACAGAACTGCCTGTTGTGGTACCATCCCCACCTTTTTACGAAGCTGTGAAAATGGATATTCTTTTACATTATTTCCATCAATTACCACATTACCGGAAGTTACGTCATAGAAGCGTGGGATCAGATTGACCAGAGTGGATTTACCACATCCGGTACCACCAATGATACCGATGGTCTCACCTGGTTTTGCCGTAAAGGAAATATGGGAAAGCGCCGGCTCCTTGCTGCCTGCATAGGTAAAGCTCACATCTTCAAAGACAACTCTTGCAGCGCCTGCATTTTCTTTCTGAACACTATTGCCCTGATCCGTGAGAGACGGCTGTGTATCCAGCACCTCATTCAGACGCACACCGGAAGCCATAGCCTTTGTCACTGCCACGATCAGGTTTGCAAGAGCGATCAGTGCGATCAGGATCTGGTTCATATAGTTTACAAGGGCAACCACTTCCCCCTGTGTAAGAATACCCACAGACACTTCCTTGCTTCCATACCAGAGGATTCCGATAATGGCAAAGTTCATGATAACCGTAGTGGCAGGATTCAGAAGTGCGGAAATTTTTCCCGCTCTTACCTGCACCTTGGTGTAATCGTCGTTTACTTCTGAGAATTCTTTATATTCTTCCTGCTGTCTTCCAAAAGCCCTTACTACTCTGGCACCCACATGATTCTCTCTGGTGATCAGGGAAATCCTGTCCAGGAATGACTGAGCCTTTTTGTAAATTGGCACTGTTGTGCGCATAATTCCGTAAATTACAATGGAGATCACCGGAACCGCAATCAGGAAGATCAGGCCAATCTTCACATCAATGGTAAAGGACATGATCACTGCACCCACAACAATAAAAGGAGAACGAAGGAACAGACGCAGCACCATGTTCACACCAGTCTGTGCCTGATTCACGTCATTGGTGATCCTTGTCACAAGGGTAGGAGTTCCAAGCATATCCAGTTCTCTGTAAGAAAGCCTGCTGATATGGGAAAAAAGCTCCTTGCGAAGGGCAGTGCTGAATCCCATGGCTGCCTTTGCAGAGAAATACTGTGCTGTCAGGGAACATGCAAGACCGATCACTCCAAGCAGTACCATGATCACACACTGGTGCCAGATATAGACATTGTCCTGATTCTTAATGCCGATATCCATGATTCTGGCAACAACCAGAGGCACGATCAGCTCAAAGGTGGCCTCCAGCATTTTGAACAAAGGAGCCAGAAAACTTTCTTTCTCATAGCCCTTCAAAAATATAAGCAATCTCTTCATCTTACTTCTTATTCTCCTGGATTCGTCCATATAATCTGGTCATGGCGTTAATTCTGTGAATGATCTCATCCGTAAGCTGACCTCTTGTAAGACGCCATTTCCAGTTGTCTCCCAAAGTAGAAGGCGTATTCATTCTCGCTTCATTTCCAAGACAGAGATAATCCTGCAAAGGTACTACGCACACTTCTGCTACTGAGGACTGTGCCGCCCGGATAAGCCCCCATACACATTCATCTGTGTCTTTCTCCTCACAGGCTGTGTACTGGTTCACGTAGGCTCTGTTTGACTGGGTAAGGTTCCCAAGCCAGCCCTTCGTAGTCTCATTGTCGTGGGTTCCAGTGTATACAATGCAGTTTTTGTCATATCGGAAAGGAAGATATACGCTCTCGCCGCTTTCATCAAAGGCAAACTGAAGCACCTTCATACCCGGATATCCGGATTCTACCAGAAGCTCCCTGACACTGTCTGTAAGGAATCCCAGATCCTCTGCGATCACATCCAGATCCTTAATTTTCTCCTCCAGGACCTTGAACAGTTCTATTCCAGGACCTTTTTCCCACTTTCCATTCTCAGCGGTCTCATCTCCATAGGGAACTGACCAGTACTCGTCAAAACCGCGGAAATGATCGATCCGGACCTTGTCGTACAGCTTCATACAGTGAGTCATACGAAGGATCCACCAGTTATAACCTGTTTTCTTATGATATTCCCAATTATAAAGTGGATTTCCCCATAGCTGACCAGTTGCGGAAAAAGCGTCTGGAGGACATCCTGCCACTGCTGCCGGTGTAGCCTCCTCATCAAACTGGAACAGATCCGGGTTCGCCCATGCATCTGCGCCGTCAAAAGCCACATAGATAGGAAGATCACCGATGATCTTAATACCTCTGTCATTTGCATATTTCTTCAGCCGGCTCCACTGGCGGTAGAACCAGAACTGCTGAAAGGCATAGAAGCTGATATCCTCCTTCAGCTCCTCTCTTGCCTTAGCAAGCGCCTCCGGCTTACGTGTCTTTAAGTCCTCCGGCCACTGATTCCAGGAAATTCCCTCCAGGCTGTCCTTTATTGCCATATAAAGACAATAATCTGCAAGCCAGAAGCCCTGCTCTTTCTCAAAGGCTTCCATCTCCTCACGGATCAGCTGAAGCTCCTTTTCTTTCCCATCCATCTGGTAAAAACGTCTGTAAGCCTTCCGAAGAAGGGAAAATCTGGAAAGATAAACCTTCTCATAGTCCACATAGCTTTTGCTGCCGCCCCAGTCACATTCTGCACATTCTGCTGCTGTGAGAAGGTCTCTCTGGATCAATTCCTCCAAATCAATGAAATAAGGATTTCCTGCAAATGTGGAAAAAGACTGGTAAGGGGAATCCCCGTATCCGGTAGGTCCAAGTGGCAGGATCTGCCAGTATTTCTGACCCGCTTCTGCAAGCTGATCTACAAAAGCGTAAGCTTCTTTAGAAAAACATCCGATTCCATAGTTGGAAGGGATACTGGATATAGGCAATAAAATACCGCTGGCTCTCATCATATGTTCCTCCTGTCTGGTTCAATAACCATTATCTGCTTATTATACCGCTATCATGCATAATCGGTCAACAGGATAAAATAGCTTCGCAAATTTTATCCTGCTTTCGTTGCTGCTCAAAAAAACAGGCACCCGGAAAAATTCCGAATGCCTGTCATTTTCTTCTGCATCACATTTAAGTAATAGCAAAAGACTTATATTCTTTTGACTTGATTATTTCTTACTTGTATAACCGAAGAAGAAGTATCCAAGTGGTGTGTAGTACATGCCGTCAATGTCTGGATTGAGCATATATGGCTGTGTATAGAAGTAGATTGGAGCAAGTACGCTGTCCTGTCCAATGAGGATATCCTCAGCTTCGTGGAATGCTTTCATACGCTCTTCCGGATCAGAAGTAGCTTTTGCTGCATCGATAGCTGCATCATAGTCTGGGTTAGAGTACTGAGCGTCGTTGTTACCGCCGTCTGTGTACCACATATCCAGGAATGAGCAAGGATCGTTGTAGTCTGCGATCCAGCCGTTACGGGCGATCTGGAAGTTACCATCTTTTCTGTTCTGAAGGAATACGTTCCAATCCTGGTTATTCAAGTTAACAGTTACACCAAGCTCTGTCTGCCACATGTTCTGAAGAGCCTCACCGATCTTCTTGTGGTTATCAGCTGTGTTGTACAGATACTCTACAGTCGGGAAGCCTTCGCCGTTCGGATAACCAGCGTCTGCAAGAAGCTGACGGGCCTCTTCGCAGTTAGCCTCATAATCCTCATCGGAAATGCTGTAGTAAGAACCGCCTACTGTACGGAAGTCATCACTACCAGCACCAGCTGCATCATTTACACCGTTCGGTACATATCCGTCAGCCGGAACCTCACCAGCCTGGGAAACGTTCTCTACGATGTAGTTACGGTCGATTACAAGTGAGAACGCTTTACGGATGTTAGGGTCAGAGAAAACTTCGTCCTCTGTGTTGAAGCATACATAGTAAGTTCCAAGATAGTCACCGATCTCAAGCTCGCCAGAAGCAAGGTAGGTCGGGATCTCGTCTACAGGAAGGTTCTCGATGAAATCAAGCTCTCCGTTGTTGTAACCTTTGAGCATTGCGTTGTTGTCATCAAGAAGTGTAAACTTGATAGTATCCGGTCCAAGATTCTCATAGTCATAGTAGTTCTCGTTTTTCTCCATGGAGATGTAAGCATTGTGAGACCACTCTGTCATTTTGTATGGTCCATTGCCAATGTATGTGCTTGGATCAAATGTCCAGTTGTCACTGCTCTCTACCATATCCTGACGAACCGGGAAGGTTGCCGGGAATGCCATGATTTCTTCGAAATACGGGCAGTCATAGGTAAGATCGATCTGAAGAGTCTGATCATCAACTGCTGTAATTCCAAGAGTGCTTGGATCCGCACTTCCGTCAGCAACTGCGTCATATCCTTTTACCATGTCGATCATGTAGCAGTAATCTGCTGCTGTCTCAGGATTTGCTAGACGCTGCCATGCATAAACGAAGTCACCAGCTGTTACAGCCTGTCCATCAGACCATTTGATTCCGTCACGAAGTTTAACAGTGTAAGTAACTGTACCATCTTCGTTCTCGGCCTTTTCCCAGGACTCAGCCTGTCCAGGAGCTGTGACAGCATTTCCTTCACCATCATTTACCCATTTAGCCAGACCTTCGAACATATGGTTGCACATGATAGCTCCATCAACTGCAGAGTTCAGTGCAGGGTCAATTGTCTGTGGTTCAGATGCGATACAAAGGTTCAGGTTGAATCCTTCGTCAGATGCTGTATCCTCGGCGAATACAGGAGTTGCTGCCATGCTTAATACCATAGCTGCAGTCAGTGCCATAGACATAAATTTTCTTCTCATTACATTTCCTCCTTTATGCTTTTTTGCGCCGCATGAGAGATGAGAATCGACGCTTGTATTCATCAGCTCTTCCGTGAAGAAGAACGAAATACCTAAACTTCCTTTATTTGTCCAGCAAATGGCAGGCTGCCCAGTGGCCCGGCTCATGCTCTCTGAACACAGGAGTTACCTGGCTGCACTTTTCAGTGGCATATGGACATCTGGTGTGGAAACGGCATCCGCTTGGCGGATTCATAGGACTTGGCACGTCTCCTTCCAGAATAATACGCTTTCTTGTCCGGCTCAGCTTTGGATCCGGAACCGGAACTGCGGAAAGCAGGGTCTGTGTATATGGATGGATCGGATGTCTGTTCAGCTCATAGCTCTCGCCCAACTCAACAAGAGAGCCAAGATACATAACACCGATTCTGTTGGAAATATGACGGACAACGGAAAGATCATGGGCAATGAACAGATAAGTCAGACCCATCTGCTCCTGCATGTCCTCCAGCATGTTTACCACCTGTGACTGGATAGAAACATCCAATGCGGAAATCGGCTCGTCACAGACGATGAACTCCGGTTTTACTGCAAGGGCGCGGGCAATACCAACACGCTGCTGCTGACCGCCGGAAAACTCATGTGGATAACGGTTTGCATGCTCTGTATTTAATCCAACCTGCGCCAGCAGCTCTTTGATCATGTCAGCGCGGTCTTTCTTACTCGCTGCAAGCTTGTGGATATCAATGGCCTCTCCAATGATCTCACCAACTGTCATTCGAGGATCCAGGGAAGCGGACGGATCCTGGAAAATGATCTGCATTTTTCTTCTGTAGGGAAGCATTTTAGCAGCTTTGGCTTTTCCAAGAGGTTTGCCGTCTTTATCCAGAGGATTGTCGTAAATGGTTTCGCCATCATAAATAATCTTTCCTCCGGTTGGCTCATAAAGGCGAAGAATCGTTCTTCCCAGTGTGGTCTTTCCACATCCGGACTCTCCTACAAGACCGAGTGTTTCACCTTTTTTGATATAAAGGGAAACATCCTGTACAGCCTGTACCCCCGGACCTTTTATGCCATTTACCGGAAAATATTTTCGTAAATTCTCAATTTCAAGAAGCTTCTTTTCTTCTGCCATTTATTTCTCCTCCTTGTTCATAAGCTCCTGAACCCGAAGCCAGCAGGCGGAACGATGTTTCTCGCCCACTTCCACGTAAGGAGGCATTTTCTTCAGACAGATCTTCATGCAATGCTCACAACGTGGAGCAAACGGACATCCTTCCGGCGGATTCAGCATATCAACCGGGGTTCCCTCGATTGGGATCAGTCTTTCATAGCTCTCGGCATCAACACGGGGCATGGAACGAAGAAGACCCTTTGTATATGGATGTGCAGGCTCGTAGAAAATGTCATCTACAGGTCCCTGCTCCACAATTTTACCTGCATACATAACGGATACCTTGTCACAGATATCTGCCACAACACCAAGGTTGTGTGTGATGAAAATGATTCCCATTCCGGTCTTTTTCTGAAGATCCTTCATCAAGTCAAGGATCTGTGCCTGAATGGTAACATCAAGGGCTGTGGTCGGCTCATCTGCGATCAGAAGCTGCGGATGGCAGATCAGTCCCATAGCGATCATGACACGCTGTCGCATACCGCCGGAAAACTCGTGTGGATACTGCTTCATACGCTTCTCCACATTATTGATTCCAACCAGTTCCATCATTTCCATGGCACGTTTCTGAGCTTCTTCTTTGCTGATTTTCTTATCATGGGCACGAAGAGCTTCCACAAGCTGATTTCCGATGGTGTAAACCGGATTCAGACAGGTCATGGGATTCTGGAAAATCATAGCTACTTTGTTTCCGCGGAACGCAGTCATCTCTTCCTTGGAAAAAGAAAGGACATCTTTTCCCTCGAAGGTAATGGAGCCTCCGATAACTTTACCTGGGGACTGAAGAAGCCCCATAATAGAATATGCCTCCTGGCTCTTTCCAGAACCAGATTCTCCAACAACTCCCATAACTTCGCCATAATCAAGGTCATAGGAGATACCGCCAACGGCTTTTACCTCGCCGGCCGGGGTAAAGAAGGAGACTTTCAGGTCTTTTACTTCCAGCAATTTATTTTTCTGTTCAGACATTGTTCTCCTCCTCTCTTATTTCTTCAGCTTCGGATCAAGAGCATCGCGAAGTCCATCGCCAAACAGGTTGAATGCAAGGATCATAATGCTCAGGATCACGGAAGGTACGATCAGTCTGTAAGTATAAGTGTACATACCGCTAAGTGCGTCTGTTGCCATGGATCCAAGGCTTGGAAGAGGTGCAGAAACACCAACTCCAAGGTAGGATAAGAAGGATTCCAGGAAAATTGCAGACGGTATCTGCAGGCAGGTAGTAACAACGATCTGTCCGATACAGTTTGGAAGCAGATGACGGCGGATGATTCTGCCGCCAGATGCACCAAGTGCTCTTGCTGCGGTTACATATTCCTGCTGTTTCAGCTGAAGTACCTGGCCACGGATAATACGACTCATGGTAACCCAGTATAACAGACCAAATGCAATAAACATGGAGATCAGGTTCGGTCCAAGTACATTGACAAAGGATTTCATAGGACTGGTTCCTGATGAATTCACATAGTCAGTAAGGATTGGTTTCAGTGCAGTTGCGATCAAAAGGACAACCAGCATCTCCGGAACTGCATAAATAAGTTCAACAATACGCTGCATCACTGCGTCCACCTTGCCGCCGCAGTAGCCGGAAATAGCACCATAAAGGGCGCCGATCACCAGTACCAGGATAGCTGCGAATACGCCGACAGACATGGAAACACGGGCACCATACATAACACGGACCAGAATATCACGGCCATACATGTCAGTACCAAATACATGTGGGAATACTTTTTCCCCATTTGCCTTGCGCTCAAGCTCTGCCTGGGAATAACCGAAAATATGTTTCTTGATTCCAAGCTCCTTGCGGACGGAATCCTCATCTACACTCTGCTCCTCAGAAGAGTCTTCTGAAGGTTTTGCAGCGACTTTTGCTTTTGCACGGATAACTGCTTCATCTTTCTTTGTAAATTTCTCGCCCTTTTTCTCAGCTTCTGCTTTCGCCTGGGCGATCATTTCATCTACATCCACTACATCGGACTGGGTTCTGGAAGCGATCTCGTCGTTCACACGCTGGGTGTCCTCCAGTGTGTAGTGATAGGGATAAAGGTTCTCAGCACCTTTGTTAAACTCGTCATAACCATATGGGATCAGAAGCGGGCCCACAAAGGCAAATAAAAACAGGAATACGATCACACCAAGTGCAACCATAGCCACCACATTTTTCTTTAATCTTCTCCAGGCATCTTTCCAGTAGGAAACACTCTGGCGGTCCTGAATGAAATCATCCTTCTCCTGTCTGGACGCAGATGCAAAATCATCCGGACTTAAATCCTGAAGGAGGTTCTCAATATCCGGCTGAAGACTCACCGGACATTTCTTAATCTTCTTATCTTCTGCCACGATCATTCTCCTCCTTTCGCAAGGCTGATTCTCGGGTCAGCAACCTTATAAAGGAGGTCTACAACCAGGTTCATCAGAATAATAAATGCTGCCAGGAAAATGGTAGTTCCCATAATAACCGGATAATCACGGTTCTGGATGGACTGTACGAAGTAACGTCCAAGTCCTGGAATTGAGAATACACTCTCTACAACAAAACCACCACAAAGAGTAAAGGCCACCTGCGGTCCTAAGTATGTAATAACCGGAATCAGTGCATTTCTAAGAGCATGCTTGAAAATAATCTTTTTGTTCTTCAGACCTTTGGCGCGGGCTGTCTTAATGTACTCCTGGCTTAAGGAATCCAGCATGGCAGAACGTGTCTGACGTGCTGTATAGCACATTGGGTAAAAGCCCAGGGCAAAGCATGGCAGTACATAGGCGCGCCATCCCTGCGACGGATCAAAAATAGACGGAAACAGATTCAGTGCATTGTTTCCGGTCAGGGTTACCAGAAGAACAGATGCCACAACGAAGCTTGGCATGGAGATTCCAAGTGTACAGATCACACGAAGAATGCTGTCTGTCAGCTTGCCTCTCTTAAATGCGGCAAGACAGCCAAGAGGTACACCCACCAGAATCGCCCATGCAAGTGCAAGTGCACCTACCTTGGCAGATACCGGGAACATATCCACGATAATGTCAAGAACTGCACGGTTCTTCTGCATCTTAAGTGATACACCGAAGTCACCGTGAAGAATATTTTTCAGATACATAAACAACTGTACATAGACCGGCTTATCCAGTCCATATTTGGCATTCAGCGCAGCCAGTGTGGTCTCAGAAGGTGTTTTTTCACTGAGCCATGGGCTTCCAGGTACAGCATTCATCAGCAGGAAGGTAAGACAGGCTACCAGAAAGATAGTCAGAATCGCCATTCCAAGTCTTTTTGCAAAATACTTTCCCATTTTTCCTCCTTATTTTTTCCGGTCGAAAACATTTATTTCGGTTTCCTTTATGAGCGATGCCGTCAAAAACGCCACACCCATATCAGACTGATTTCTGACCAGAGTTCATTTTTATAATATATGAAAAAAATTATAGCATTTCAATTCGCTTTATTCAAGTAACATTTTAAACTTTAGAACGGTGACGGTGCAATTTTTTAAGCTTGTACTATTTTTCAGTGCTATTATGGTATATTTTTTGTGTATTTTATACAAAGACATTTGTTTGTTTCACAAGCGCAGATTGTTTGTCATAACACTACAGCATGTTTAAAAAAGACTTGGGAGCCTGTTTCAAAAATCATTTCTGCAATCTATATAAAACTAATCTATTTTTTAGTTCAAAAAAGAAGGATACCAGCTTGGCATCCTTCTCTCTCAATTCTTACCAGTTCCCCTTTTGCTTCATCCGGCTCCATATCTTTGCCGCAGCTCATAAGAAAAGCCACACCCAGAAGAACCAGCAGCAGAATCCAGCCTTTTTTTCTCATATAGTTCTCCATTTCACACTGTATTTCTGTGAGTATGTGCAAAATAGAGCATATTATGCATAATGGACGTGTTTTCTCAAAAACCCTTTTTCTTTATATAGAAGGCAATGTCATGATAAACCCGCTTCCGGTCTGTCTCGTTCAGAATTTCGTGGCGCATTCCCGGATACAGCTTGCCTTTCACATCTACATAACCGGCGCGCCGCATATCCTGCACTGCTTTTGCAAAATGACGCACGTTGATCATACAGGGATCATCAGAACCACTGACAAAAAGCACGGGCATTTTCGGTCTGGTGCAGTGCCAGTGCTTTACGTCGTAAGCACGCTTCATCAGCTCAAAAAGTGCCAGATAGCCATCATCTGTAAACGTAAAGCCACAAAGTTCAGAATCGGAGTATTCCTGAGCTGCTGCCTTATTGGCACAGATCCAGGAAGTACAGTTTTTGTCCTTGCGGAAGCGCATCACATTTCCGGCAAAGGAAAGGGTTTCGATAACTTTACTCTTGTGGGCTGGTCCAAACACAGCACTTTCCATATGGGCAATTGCTTCTCCAAGAGATCTTGCCCCATTCTTGCTTGGAGAACCACAAACGATCAGCATGTCCATGCAGTCATCATGATCTCTTGCAAAAGCGCGCACGGCCAGCGAACCCATACTATGCCCGAATAAGATCAATGGCAGATCCGGAAGCTGCTGGTGCATTTCCCGGTTCACCACCTCAATATCCTTGAGGATCGCATCCGCGCCGCCGCCATACATATATCCCAGGTCATCCAGCGCCCGCACACTTTTCCCATGGCCACGGTGATCGTGGATCACGCATACATAGCCTTTTTTAGCCATGTATTCCATAAAGGGAAGATAGCGCTCCTTGTATTCGCTCATCCCATGAACAAGCTGCAGGATTCCTCTGTACGGTGTCTCATCCGGAACCACTGCCAGAACGGAAATATCAAGTCCATCCGCCTCTGATTCTATATAAGCTTCATACTTTGCACCCATAGTTTTTCCGCCTTTCTTCTTTTTTTATTATCTTAACATAAATACCCGGTATCCGTAAAGTTACTGGTTACTGTTCGCGACCTGACTAGTAACGTTCCGCGAGGTGTTTTTTGTGAACAAAGTTCACAGAAAACCCGAGAATTAAGTTTGCGCAGCAAACGCTACTTCTTGTGCTTGTCACAAGAAGGTTCGTTTTTCTGTGCATTGCGAAGCGCGTTACTGTGAACGGAGTGAGCAGTAACACTCTGTAAATACTTTGACACTCTCCCAAGAGTATACTATAATAAAAAAGATGTCACACAGATTTATATGTGAAATTTTTACAGACGGTCAATTTATGAAATTATAATATCATAGACATCACCAGAGCATGTTTGAAAAAGGCTTTCTGCAAGATGTGCGTCACAATTTGTGGGAAATTTTGTCTGGATGAGGGCGCCTTAATGGGCTACGCAGGCCGAATTCGGGCGAAATATACCGCAAAGTGGGACGTGCAGATTGTGGGAATGATTTTTCAAACAGGCTCTAAACTTAACAAGGAGGAAACATGGAAGAAAAACAACTAAATATGCCAGATGAACACCCTGTTCCGAAGAAAAAAAGAAAAGGAAAGGCCGGACGCATTCTGCTTCTGCTTATTCTTATCCTTGTCGCCGGCGCAGCCATTGGCTACTATTTCTACGAACGCAGCCAGCCAGCCAAAGAATTGGATAAATATCTTACCGGCATCCAGAGCCTTGATTTCGACACAATGGAAAGTATGCTCCAGAGCGCCGATCTTTCCGCTCTTGACAATGCAGATGTGCGAAACGCCACCTACGAAAGCTTCTTCAAATCCATCAACGCCAAAATGACCTGGAAGATCACAAAGACACGTTTCAGTTTTCAAGACGGCACTGCAGAAGTCACTGCGCGGATCCGCTATGTAGACGGATCTGACATCTACCGTGAAACTGTAACCGAATTCCTTCGTCAGATCGTTTCCAGCGCCTTTTCCGGAGAAAGTCTTACAGAACAGGAAACCCAGGACAAGCTTGCTGCTATTTTAATAGAAAAAGCCTCCAGCCTGGAAGACAAATTCAGTGAAACAGACATTGTTTATCCTATGATCAAAGTAAACGGCCAATGGAAGGTTACGGCTCTTGATGAGGAAACGGTAAAGATCATGTCCGCTAATTTCAAAAGTGTAGAAGATGAGATCAGCCAGACACTGGCGGCTTCCGATTCCATAGCGGAGGGAACCGATGGTCCAGCTGATTCTGCAGACCAGACGCCGGCCACATCCGCTGGAACCATTGATCTTTCCAACCAGCGTTTCTCTATCCACTATACCAGAAATGTAGTTTCCACAGACTTTGGCGGTGAGCCCTGTCTTCTCGTCTACTACGACTACACAAATAACGGAGAAAGTTCTTCCAGTGCTATGGTAGATGTAAATCTTACCGCTTATCAGAATGATGCGGCTCTTGAAGCAGCTATTCCGGCAAACAGTGATGAGGCTGTTGATGCATTTATGAAAGAAATCCAGCCTGGAGAAACGGTAAATGTATGTCAGGCTTTTTCCCTTAATGATATGAGCCCGGTTACCTTGCATGCTTCAGACGCATTTGGTCTGGATACTGGAATTACAGCAGCACAGACATTAAATCTCCAGTAAAAGAAGCAACCAGCACATCACCATATGGGAAGCACAATGAAATCTTTTATACGCGAAAGTTCCGTTTAAGGCTTTCGCGTATTTTTATGTCTCTCTTTGCAGTTTCAGACAGTCCCCCTGTTTTTTGCTGCTAAAATTCCATCTTTTACCACATTTTATACAGGCTTTTTCGTATAATTTCCACGATAAAAAGAAACACTATAGTTACGAAAGGATGGTGACTTATGGAAAATAAATTTTTAAATTGTTTCTGTCTGACTCTTACAATAATCGGCGCTGTCAACTGGGGACTGATCGGGTTCTTCAACTTTAATCTGGTAGCTCTCATCTTTGGCAGTATGAGCTGGATTTCCAGAATCATCTACGCGCTGGTCGGACTTTCGGGTCTGTATCTGCTCAGTTTCTATGGAACGCTCTGCTCCAATGAAAATAATGCGTCATAATTTAAAAAAGCCAGGAAACTTAATTCCTGGCTCAGACTGTAGACAAACTTGGTGTTGGGGATTATGCCCAGCACCATTTTTCTTTTAAAACTTCTTTTCTTTTTATTTTCTTCAAAATCAACAAAAATCTGGCTGTGTTCCAACCTCGTTTTTCAAGGATCTTTGCCAGTTTTTTCAAATTCATGCATGCAAAGGTAAGCCCGGCTTTCATTTCCATCCGTGCTTTTCCTACATACTGTGTATATCGAAATCCATGCTGTTCTTTCGCTGTACCGAAGATCCGCTCTATGGTTTCTTTTCTTAACTGGTAGATCTGTCTGTTTCCGATCGTGTGCCGAATGTCTTCTACCACTTCCATACATTCTTCCCATACATGACGTGTGATCAGTTTTACATGATCCTTACTTTCTGTGCATTTTGAAAGACATTGGCATTCAGTACAATGTTCACCGCAGCTTTTATACTCTTTATATCCACTTCTGTTTGTTGTACTGTATGTCAATATATGTGCTCCCGGACATATATAACAATCATAGTATTCATCATATGCGAATTCGTGTTTTCCGAAAAAGCCTTCTTTGGTCTTGGGACGGGTATACGGAAAAAGTGGTTGACTTCCATCTTCCAACAGCCGATGGGCGATTGCCGGAGTTTTATATCCTGCATCTGCAACTACCATCTGCGGATTCCGTTTAGATATCTTATCGTATAATGCTTTAAAAGTACGACTGTCATGCTCATTACCAGGATGTACTGTATATCCAAGGATCCAGCCATGTTTATCACAGGCAGTTTCTACTGCATATGCAAAAACGTGTTTATGTTCACCCTTTCGAAACCATCCACTTTCCGGATCGCTGATGCTGCATTTTTGTGTTTTCACATCTTCAGGAAGTTCTTCAGATATAGAATCCTTATCATTTCCGGTTCCACCGGATGCAGGTGGCTGGTTATCATCTTTTTTCTTTAATGGCTTTTTTCCATGTGCCAGGCGGTCTTTTTCAATCTCTTTATTTAATTCCTCTTCATACCAGAGAGCCTGTTCGTGTGCAACCCGCTTACGCATTTTTTTACTGTTTGCACAGGCTTTTACATGTGTTGCATCCACGAAGATCTGTTCTGTATTTACAAGCTTATATTTCATACAATCTTCCAGAATCTTTGAAAAGATCTGCTCAAAAAGGTCTGTATCTTTGAAACGGCGGGTATAATTCTTTCCAAATGTAGAGAAATGAGGTACTGGATCTAACATGTCTAGTCCGAGAAACCAGCGGTATGCAACGTTTATCTCGATCTCTTTCATGGTTTGACGCATGCTTTTTATCCCATAGAAATACTGAATGAATGGTATCTTTATCAGCATGACGGGATCCATACTGGGACGACCGTTATCCGGACAGTATTTTTCTTCAACCAGATCATAAATAAAATTCCAATCGATTGCCCTATCAATTAATCGCAGCATATGGTTTTGAGGTACCATGTCATTCATGGAAAACATCATCATTTGTTCTCTTTTTTTATCTGCGTTTTTGGTCATCATAAAAAAACACCGCCCTTCTGATATTTATTATATCAGAAAAGCGGTTCCAACAATAGCAAAATCCTGCAAAAGCAGGGCTTTGTCTACAGTCTGAGACACCCTTTCGGGTGTCCCAGCTTGGCGGCAAGGTTCTTGCTATGTGCGACTCCAACGGTTACATCTATGATCCGGAAGGAATCAAGCTTGACATCGTAAAAGATATCAAAGAAGTAAAACGTGGACGTATCAAAGAGTACGCTGACCGCGTTGAGAGCGCTACCTATACAGAAGGCACTGGAATCTGGAACATCAAATGCGATGTATATCTTCCATGTGCTACTCAGAACGAACTTGCACTTGATGGTGCCAAGACTCTTGTTGCAAACGGCTGCAAATATGTAGTTGAGGGTGCTAACATGCCTACTACACTTGATGCTACTACCTATCTCCAGGAGAACGGTGTTCTGTTCATGCCTGGTAAAGCAGCAAACGCTGGTGGTGTTGCTACTTCTGCTCTTGAGATGAGCCAGAACTCCATGAGACTTTCCTGGACAGCAGCAGAAGTTGATGAAAAGCTTCACGGCATCATGGTAGACATCTTCCACAAAGCTGATGACGCAGCTAAGCGTTATGGCATGAAAGACAACTATGTTGCTGGTGCTAATATCGCTGGATTTGAAAAAGTTGTAGATGCTATGAAGGCTCAGGGTATCTGCTAATTTACGTATACGATCTGCATATCCCAAAAGAACGTAACATCTGATTTTTAATATCTACCAAATAAGGCGTCTGCCAGGTTTTCTCCCAGGGCAGACGCCTTATCAATTTATTATCATATGATATGAGTGTCAAAAGGGTTTTTGCCACTCATTTGATACCCCGGATTGCTCCACGGCTACGCTGCTCCCGCAATCCTCCAAATATGAGAAATCCGCTGATTTACTGCGTAAATCGCTACTTTCTCATATTTGGCGTGTCCCAAGTTCAAACGCCTTATCGTGCAAGCATGAACGGCTTTTTGACCTTTTGACACTGGTATCATCATATATAGATTATTCAGTCTTTTGCAGCAGGATATTCTGTACACAGCAGTCTGTATGCAGGCTCATCCTCCTCAATGGTTGGGAATCTTCCCAGTGGCTCATAAAAGAAATTATCTGTATGATCATCATTAACCATCGATACTTCGCCGATCAGAGCCGGACCACCCTCAGGAATAATAAATTCATGATACTGGAACGGTACCAGTGTAATAGATTCTCCATTATGGATTCTTACCGGTTCTCCGGCTTTAACTTTATACTGACGACCATCTCTGTAAATAAGAACATCATTCACCAGATCCTTTTCATAGATATTTCTTCCGTCCTCTGTACGATGTACCTTTGACTGGTCTGCATTGTAGAAGGTAAAGACCACATCGTTTCCGCCACGGTTGATAATATCTTCTCTTTTATTTTCATGATAATGCATCGGCGAAACCTGTCCGCTGTCACACATCATAATCTTCTCTGCATATGTCTTCGGATATTTTGGATTATGAATATTTCCGTTACGAATCGTAATCAGAGCCAGACCCAGTGTATCAAATTTTCCTTCACCGTAATCTGTTACATCCCATCCAAGCTCACACTCTCGGATTTCATCATATTCGTGATTTTTATCAGCCCATTCTTCCGGTGTAAAAGAAAGATAAGGCGGCAGTTTAAATCTGCACTCATCTAACAAAGCTTCCATTTTTTTGATTGTTGCGTTAATTTCAGACCGTTTCATAATTATATCTCTCCTTTATTTTTTATTCTATTTCTGCTGTATTTTCTGAAACTCCCGGATTGCTTCCCGGATCTCTTCCTCACCGTCGAGGAGCGTAAAATTCAGTACATTCTTTTCTTTTGCAAAAGGTGCCAGTTTATGAACCGTACCTCTTTCCTCATGATAAGGCCTTCCGTATACACTGGAATTAGCAGGCTCCAAGCCGATCACATAATCTCCGGATGCAGTAGATTTCCATTCCATAAAATATGGCAGATATTTCATATTGTAAGAAAGACGAAGGCCAATGCCAAGAGGCTCATTCACCACCAAAACCTGGGTATTGCCTTCTATATCTGATTGCATATCATGGATAAATACATACTCCGGTTCATTGTCCTTTGGAGGATCCATTTTATCATAATCAGCTTCGTGTCCTTCCCCGTCTTTGTCACGGGCAGTCACTTTACCGGTGGGGATATAAAGCCTAGTGTTTTCATCCAGGAACGGATATCCCATATTAATATGATAAAGAAGCATTAACGGCTCCTCTCTGTAGCCTTCATTTTCAAATTCATCTGTAACAGTAAAGGTTTTACTCCCATAAATGGTGGAAATACTCCTGCGCAGAACCATGTTTTCTCCGAAAAGGGCTGCTTCTCGCATTTCACCTTTTACACACAGCTTATACTCGTCATCTTCCCAGTAGGCATCTGCCCCAAGATGCTCAGCCGGTGTTGTACGCATACGACCATGCATAGGGTAATCTACATGATTGATAGTACATGGCGCACAAATGCTCTCAATACCTGAAGTAAAAAATAGTCCTCCCATAATGGAGCGTATTGCCTCATCCCCGTTTGTATCATATGCATTTCTGCCCTGAAGTCCCGGCTTGGAAAGGAAATTAATATTGATTCCTTTATAGCTTAACTGATTCACATCAAGAGCCTTATCAGCCATTACCTGCAGTTCCATACACCCATTTTTGATCTCATAAGCAGAAAGCCCGTGGCTTCTGCCTTCTGTATAAGTCATAGGTCGTACATAAGCTACCTGCTGCAGGCTGCCTACATATTTCATTAAGTTCTCTTTTTTCATTTTGTACCTCCCGTAACCCATCGGTTACTCAAGATTTGCATGACACTGCCAGAGAGCCTTCATATCAATATTGCGGCTTTCTACGATCATCTTTGCCAGAATATCCCCAAGAAGCAATACACACTGTTCAAACAGAGAAGTCATGATTTGACAGGAATCAATTTCATCTTCCAGATACAGCTTTGTCCGCACCGGAATCCTTACCATATAGTCTGCAATTTCTTTCATCTCACTATTAGGATTGGAACCAATATGAACAATCTTGCAATCTACCGTTTTTCTTGCCTTTTTAGCAATTCCAAGTGGAAAAAGTGAACCGCCGGAACCAGAACCAACAATCAAAAGATCCTTCTTTGTGATAGCTGGTTCTGTGATCTCCCCAACATAATGAGCTTTGATTCCCAAGTGTGCCAGTCTTTTACATACACACTGGAGTGCCAACATCACACGTCCAACTCCAACAAAAAACACCTGGTCTGCATTTAAAATATCCTCAGTCAATTGTTCCAATGCTTCAGTATCAATACTGGCCATGGTTTTTTCCAGTTCTGTAAAAACATCTTTACAGGTTTTTTCATAATCCTCTTTGAATGTCATTTTTGTTTCCTCTCTTTATAATTTTAAGCCTTTTTCGCTTTACCAGTATCATAATATTTCCTTGCGGATCTGCTCTAATCTTGCAAAGCTTCCCAAAAGATCATTTCGATCCAGACAGGTTGTTCCTGTTACAAACACATCAGCCAGATCTTTTCCATAGGTACGGATATTATCCAGTGAAATACGTCCATCCAGTTCGATTTTGGTATCAAGCCCTCTTTCATTGATCATTTGGCGAAGCTGACGAATCTTCCGATCTGCATAGGCAACCTGCTTTTCCCCTTTCAGGAAAGCGTATCCCGGATTGATCAACATTAAAAGCACACTGTCACATTTATCCAATACATATTCTACTGTAGATAAAGGAGTGGACGGCTTCAATGCGATTCCTGCTTTTACTCCTTTTGCATGAATCCGGTTGATCATGCCGTCAATGTGAGGCTGTGTCTCTGCATGGAATACGATTTGCTGCACTCCTATGTCCAGAAGCTCATCTACAAAAAAATCCTGATTTTCCACCATAACATGACAGTCAAAAAACATGTCCGTTTTCTGACGCAGCTGCCTTACTGTGTCCAGCCCTAAAGGCATACTTGGACTAAAATGACCGTCCAGAATATCTACATGAAGCACATTGATCCCAGACTGCTCAAGAATACGGATCTGACTTTCCAGATTGCACATATCCAGACAAATCAAAGACGGCGATATAATACATTTTTCTTCCCAAACTGACATACAGTTTTCCTCCTGAATTTTATAATCTGGTACAGTAATTCTGCCTGCATCTATGTATTATTTATTTTCCCTGATATAAGCTTCGATTATTTCCCTAGTTGGAAGAGAATCAATAGCTCCCTTACTCTGTACACAAATGCATCCGGAAATGTTACCATATTCCATAGCATTTTTAACGATTTCAGGTGTAAGATCTGTATTTTTCTCCACTCCCTGAATTCGAAGAGAGGATAGAAATGCCCCCCAGAAAGCATCCCCTGCGCCGGTAGCGTCTACAGCCTTCACCTTACGGCCTGCTACTTGGATCACATTCTCCCCAAGGTATGCCAAAGCACCCTCAGAGCCCAGGGTTTCCACCACCATTGTAATCTGGTTCTCTTTCATAAGATTCTGAATATTTTCCTGTCCACCCAGCATTTCCACTTCTTCTTCTGAGATTTTCAGGATATCTACATAGGGAAGTATGGCTTTTACTGCATCTGCACAAGCCTGCTGATCATCTTTCCACATAAGATTTCGATAATTCACGTCAAAAGATACCAGTTTTCCAAGATTATGGCCTGTTTTCAATGCTTTAACAGTAGCTTCAGCCACAGGACTGGCAGACAAAGAGCAGGAACCTGCATGTACGATCACAGAGTCTGCAATATCCGATTCTTTTACTTCATCTGGGGAAAGCAGCATATCCGCTCCTGGCTTTCTGGCAAAAGTAAATGTCCTTTCCCCATCCTCCTGAAGCGTAACAAACGCAATGGTGGTGATTGCCTGATCCGTAAGTTCCGGCACATTCTGCTTCACCTTATTTTCTTTTAGTGTATCCATAAGAAAACGCCCGAAATCATCATTTCCAACCTTGCAGGTTAGAGATGCCTTTAATCCGTTTTTCACAACGGCAATAGCTACATTGGCAGGAGCTCCCCCAGCCCTGCGAAGATAACTGGCAGGCTCGCTTCCGGGTATCATATCGATCACCATTTCTCCGATAGAATATAAATCCATCATCCCATATACCGCCTTTCACATTATAATATATTCCATATATACAGATTCTATAGAGAACTCCCTATTAAACAATCCGTGGATACAGTTTTTTCACGCTGTAATACAAATCATGGAAAACTTCCTGTTTTTCATTATATATTTTCACATTTTCAAGGATTGGCTCCACAACTTCCGGACTCATGGTCACAGCTGCCTGACAGCCCTCTTTGATATCTTTAAAAAATCCAACACCCACAGCTGCAAGGATTGCTGCTCCCTGGCAGGCCTCTTCCTTGACGTTTGTGGAATATACCGGCATATTCAGCACGTCTGCCTGAATCTGCTTCCAAGTCACTCCTCTTGCAGCTCCTCCAGATGCAATCAGCCTGGATCTGTCCACCTTCATTTCATCCAGAATATACAGACATTCTTTCAGATTAAATAAAATTCCTTCCATTGCAGAACGTACCAGATGACCCTGCTGATGCATCATGCTTAATCCAAAGAAAACACCCTTTGCATAAGGATCATTATAAGGAGTTCTTTCACCGGCAAGATACGGAAGAAAATATAAACCGTCAGCTCCTGCAGGTGTAAGTCCAGCTTCCTGATCTAACTGAGCAAATGTCTCATCGGTTTTCAGCATATTATTTCGAAGCCAGCTTAATACACTTCCACCATTCAGCGTACCACTTTGTACCACCCAGCGCTTAGGAACTGTGTGACACCATGTCTGAATCCGCATTTTGGGATCAAAAATCGGCTTATCCACAACCACTGCCAGCTGAGAAGAAGTACCGATGTTACAAGTAATAAAACCGCTTTCAATAATCCCATTGCCAGTAAGAGCAGCCATACTGTCCCCGGCACCGTAAATCACCTTCGTACTAGTAGAAAGTCCCGTTTCCTCCGCTGCCTCAGCTGTAACATTTCCTGCAATCTCAAAGCTTTTATGCACAGGCGGCCAAATCTCTTCTTTCAGCTCCAATCGTTTAAATAATTCTGTGCACCAACGATAATTCTTAACGGAAAAACCTAAAGCTGCCCCTGCATCTGTATATTCTGTACCAATCTCTCCACAAAGCCGGAAGCTGATATAATCCTTTGGGGACATTACATAACGGATTCTATCATAGGTTTCCTTCTGATGCTTTTTGAGCCAATACAGACTGCTGATCATCATCCCTGCACTTGGCTGGTTTAAAAGCTCCTCTGTCATCAGATTCCCGGCTAGAGTACGGATTTCTTTAAGTTCTAAGCTGCTTCTCTGATCAAGATGGATAATCGCTTTGCATGCAAGCTGTTTGTTCTCATCCAATGCCACCATTCCATGCATCTGTCCGGAAAAACCAATGCCTGCTATGTCCCGGCCCTGGATCCCGGCCTCCTGCAAAGCTTTTTTAATGGACTTTTTAACAGCCTCCCACCATTCCAGCGGATCCTGCTCCGCATAAGAAATCTGCGGGATCTGTATCCCGTAACTGGCATTTCCGATCCCTGCTGTTTTTCCATTTTCCTCCATGATCAGTGTTTTTGTACTGGATGTTCCCAGATCAATACCCATGAAATAGCTCATAATTCATCTCCTATTTTTTTATTATTTCTATTTCAACACCGTTGGGATCTAAAACAAGCATTGTACTGCAGGAAAGCTTTTCTACATAGGATGGAGATTTACGAATCAAAACTCCACTTTCCTTACAGATATGTTCCAATTCCACAAGGTCATCTGTCTCCAGACAGAAATGACGGTATGTACCGATATCCGTTTCCCGATGTTCTTTTTGCGGATCTTTCTGCATATAATCAATCAATTCCAGTCTAACATTCTGTGGAAGATCAAAATAAGTCAGGGTATGATCTCCCATATTGATAAATCCACTCTGCTGTAAACCAAGAACTGTTTTGTAAAAAATAACCGATGTTTCCAAATCCACTACATTAATCGTTATGTGATTTAATCCTGTAATTTTCATGATTTATCCCTTACTTTTTATTAAAAGTAACCTTTCCTTCAAGAAATTCAAATACCTTTTTACTTGTCATCACTTCCCGTAATTCTTCCGGATCCATCTTCACCGCAGACTTATATTCATCTACATCTGAAAATCCTGCTGCCTCTGCCTGGGTCTTGATCCGCTCCTGCAGTTCTTCATCTGTGACAGCCAGATTTTCCGCATCTGCTACCGCCTGCATGGCAACTAACTTTTTACTGTAATCAGATCCTAGTTTTTGAATATACTCTTCGTAAGTGTCTTCCGTCAGACTTGAATCATAATATTTCATAAAATCTGCCAGAGACATCTTATAAGTGTCTGCATAATTCTGCAGTTCATCCTTTAAAGTAGACGTATTCCGATTCACAAAAGGGCTGGGAAGCTCTTTAACAAATGTACTGTTCTTCAGCAGATAATCTCCTATGTCATTCTCAATCCCGCTGGTATCCCCTTCATTGGCATCCACTGGAATGGAACTGTAATCAGCCAGTTCCACATATGTGCCTGCATTAAATTGTGACAGATAGGTTGCTTTTGAATCTGAGCCATCCAGCTGTTCTTCCTGACCTTCTTCCGCCTTCCCTGCTGCCGAAACCTGCACGGTTCCAAATAATGAAACTGTCATAGCGCAAATGATACAAAAACGAACTATTTTCTTCATTGTAATTCCTCCGATGTCTCAAAATCAAAAGTATTTTTTATGCTGCTCCAGAAATAAAGTGAGCAGGAGAAAACAATTTCTCCTGCTCTTTCAAGAAAATTATTTTACAATAATATCTCTGCCTTTTGTATCTGAATTCAGATATACGGCTACGATCAGGATGACACCAATAATAATATCTTTCCAGAGAGGATCCACTCCCATCATGTTAAGTCCTGATGTAATTGCGGTAATGGTAATAACACCAATTGTCGTACGGAGTACACTTCCACGACCTCCTGCCATAGAAGTTCCGCCAAGCGCTATAGAAGCAATAGCTGAAAGTGTAAGGGCGTCACCGATAGTAGGCACCGCTGATTTCTGTTTGTATGCATAAAGCGCACCTGCAAGGGAGCTGCATGCACCACTGACTACAAATGCCATAATCTGTGCTTTATCTGTATCCACACCTGCAAGCCTGGTAGAACGGATGTTAGCTCCTACTGCAAAAATTGCTCTTCCTGATGGTGTATACTGCTGGAAAATATAGAGAAGGATCACAACAACTACCGCAAAGAAAAAAATAACCGGGATCCCTGCAACCTTACTTGTCATCCAGCTAATTTCTTTTCTGTATTCCATTCCTACTGCCACAGAACCATTGGGACAAAAATACAAAGCAATAAATGCCCATAAGTTCTGCGTACAAAGAGTTACGATAAAGGACGGTATCTTCAATTTTGTTACGATCACTCCATTTAAAAGCCCAAGTCCCACACCGATCACCACCATGATAGGAATGATCCAGTTACCAAAACGGCTTACATAAAGACCTGAAATAACACATGTAGCAGATACCATGGCACCAGCTCCCAGATCAATACCACCAGTAAAGATGATAAAAGACAGGCCGCCTGCCAGCAGAATCAGCGGAGAAACCTCAACCAGAAGGTTCTGGAGACTGTATGCACTAATAAAGGTAGGATTTAAAATTGTAAATATTAAAAATACCAGCACAATACTGATAACTACCATGTACTGTGATAAATTAGATAAACTGAATTTTTTCTGCTTCATTTCTCTTCTGCCCTCCTACATCATAAAATGTACAACTTCCTGTTGGGAAGGTTTGAAGTCAACAGGGCAGTCAAAGAATCCGCTGATCAGACCGTCTCTGAAAACAATAACATTACTGGATAAACCAAGACATTCATCCAGAGTATCTCCGATTACAATGATCGCATGTCCGGCTGCTGTCATTTCACGTACCAGACGGTAAATCTCCTGCTTTGCCCCTACATCCACACCTCTGGTAGGATGATTCAGAATCAACACTTTACAGCCGCTCTCAAGAACTCTTGCAAAGATTACCTTCTGTGCATTACCGCCAGAAAGCTGTGAAATACGTTCCTTAGGGCTAGTACATTTAATACCTGCCTCTTTGATCCATTTCTGTGCGGTCTTACGGATCCGTTTTCCGGACAGAAAGCCTTTATTCTTCATATGTTCCCAGCTGGATATGGTAATATTGTCTTCAATTGAAAGAATGCTGACCATTCCTTCATCTCTTCGATCCTTTGGTACGGAAAGAATCCCCGCTTTCCTTGCCTGATAGGAGTTACCAAATCTGACCTCTTTTCCATCCATCAGGATACGCCCCTCTGTAGGTGCCACCTGACCAACCAGACAGTTACATACATCCTCTGCACCTGAACCGTCCAATCCTGCAAGTCCAAGCACCTCTCCTTCATGAAGCTTAAAGGAAATGTGATTAAATATACCAAAAAGACTTAAATCCTCTACCTCAAGAACAACTTTATCTGATGGCACTCTCTGCTGCGCCTCCACATAAAACTCTCCTGTGGTTGCTCTTCCTACCATTTTTTCATAAAGAACATCAATGTTCGCCTCTGCAGTAGGAAAAACAGCTGTCTCCTCTCCATCTTTGAATACATAAATCGTATCTGTGATTGCAAGGATCTCATCCAAATGATGAGAAATAAAGACAATACCATTTCCTGCTTCCTTCATTTTCCGGATCTGCACATACATCTCCTGAATCTCATCGTCAGAAAGCACAGTTGTAGGCTCATCCAGAAGGATAATCGCATGTCCTTCCGCTGCTTCCGTTACAACATCCAGCACCTTGGCAATCTCAACCATTTCTCTGGTTGCCATATCAATATCCCTAACTTTTTTTCCTGGCTCCAGTTTGATATCTACACGCTCCAATGCTTTCTTTGCATCCTTGTTCATTTCTTTCCAATTAACAAGTCCTGCTTTGGAATATTTTTTCTCGCGTCCCAGGTAAATATTCTGAGCAACTGTAAGATTAGCTACCAGTGACTGTTCCTGGAATACCATTCCGATACCCTGCTTGTTAGCATTAATAATGGATGTTGCTACATAGGGTTTACCCATATAAAACATCTCACCCATAGAAGGAGACTCAACACCACTGATCAGCTTCATAAGCGTAGATTTTCCAGCTCCGTTCTCGCCGATCAGGCCGATCACCTCGCCGCTGTGGATTTTCATATCAATATCATGCAAAACAGTATTGGATCCATATGTTTTGCCAACGCCTTTTGTTTCAAATAAAACTTCGCCCATATGTATCCCTCCGTTTACTTCACTACAGTCTTTCTGTTATGCTCTACTGTAAGCGTAACAGCGATAATGATGATAATACCCTGGATAACTTTTTTAAGGTTTGTATCAACGCCCATCAGAGTCAGCCAGTTTGCCAGTTCCGTGTAAATCAGCACACCTACAAAGGTCTGAAGGGAACCACCCTTACCGCCACTTACAGAGCCACCACCAAGTACGATAGCTGTAACAACCGGGAACATCTGGTTCAGTCCAAGATTAGACTGTCCAAGTTTTAATCTCATACACTGAAGTACACCTGCAATCGCTGCTGTACATCCGCACAAAGCAAATACTTTAATCTTGGTACGTGTAATATTAATTCCTGTAGAAGCTGCTGCCGCCTCATTGTCACCGATTGCAAATACTGCCCGACCAAATGCAGTATAGTTCATAATGATTGCACCTATGATAAACACAGCAAATGAAATCAACGTAATGTATGGAATCCCGAACAGCCTTCCCTGAGAAATAGCAATAAACATGGGATCCTTAACCTGAATTGGTGTACCTCTGTAAATTAACACTGCTGCACCTGTCATAATACAACCAACTGCATAAGAAACAATAAAGCTTGCGATTCTTCCTTTTGTATGAAGGAATCCAACCACTGCACCAACTGCCATCCCGATCAGGATGACTATGAGCACACCGAAAATACCGAAATTGTTTGAATTTGAATTGTTAACAACAAGAAAAGCAACCAGGGAACCGGCAAAGCCCATATTTCCCTCAATAGAAAGATCGATACTGCCAAGAAGAAGGACAAAACTCAGACCCACAGAAATGACCAGTGGAATAGACATCTGGAACATAATATTCACAATATTTGCCCAGGAGAAAAAATTTTTTTGGGAAATGCCTCCGATTGCAGTCATGATAACCAGCAGGATCAGTGGTGCATACCTTCTGACCTTATCCATTTTGGCATTGTCCTCTGCCTGGGTAACGAACTGCTGACTAACTGTCATTTTCTTTAATAAGTCACGTCGTTTATTATTCATAGAACATCCTCACATCCAGTTTTTAACAGAGGAGGCGAAATGCGGCCTGCATTTCGCCTCTCTTGTAATAATCCTATCTTGCTGCCGGATTCACCAAGCAGCCCGATTATTTATTCTGCTGCGTCAGTTGCCTCGTCTGCTGCACTGTCTTCCTGATATTTGTCAATGCAGAAGCTAAGGTCTGAATAATCATATCCAGGATCCTGAGTCTCAATGAACTTGGAAATAATGTCATCTACGTTGTCATTTGTTACAAGTGTAGTCTTGCAGAAAATCAGACGTTCTGCAGGATCCATACCTTCTACGTCAAGGCTTCCAAGAGCTGCCTGGATTGCATAGGATGCGCCATAACCAGCGATGCAATATCCATCGTTTGCGTTTGTGATAACAAGATCACCATCTTTAACTGCATTAAGAGCTGCCTCAATACCATCACATCCGCTGACTTTGATCTCGCCGTTCTTTCCAGCATTCTTAAGAGCTTCTACTGCACCAAGTGCCATTGTATCGTTTGCGGAGAAGATACCTTTCAGATCCGGATAATTAACGATCCAGTTCTCTACAAGTGTCATAGCATCTGACTGGCTCCAGCTTGCTGTCTGGCTGTCAACTACTTCGATGTTCGGATAATCCTTTAATGCTTCCTCAAATGCCGCATGTCTGTTGGTAGCAGAATCATCACCAAGAAGACCCTGAAGCTCTGCAACCTGTCCCTCACCACCGATGGCCTCAAACAGTGCAGATGCAGTAGCCTTACCAATTGCCATGTCATCCAGCATCAAAGATGTTACAAAATGAGGATAATCTGCCGGATAAAGGCCTTCAGCCCTATGTGCAAGGATGGATACATAAACGCCGGCATCTTCACATGTCTCAGCAATATTTACTGTATTAGCTGTGGAGGACGGGTCAACTACGAAGATTGCCTTATCTCCATACTGTGCAATATAATCCTTGATACCCTGGATCTGTTTATTGTCATCACTGTCACAGGTAAGGATATCTGCCCCAACTCCATAATACTCTGCTGCCAGCTGAGCACCCTTAGCCTCCTGAGCCCAGTACTCATTGTCCATGGAGTGGATACAGATTGCCAGATGATACTCGGATGGATCAACACCTTCCGGAGCTGTAAAGCCTGCTGCTGAAACTGTAGAAGCAGTAGCTCCCATTAACATTGTTGCTGCTAACATTGTTGCCAATACCTTCTTGCTCATAAAAAATACCCTCCTTAAATTTGCTACGGCATCATGTATGTCGTTGCTTTTGATAGTTATATCTTAATTCATTTAATTAATAATGTCAATAAATTTTTAATTCATTTGGTCATTTTATCGAATGTTACAATTAATTTCATTTCAATTTATTCATATTTGACAAAAAACTGTTATTTCAGCACAGCATAAGCATTCAACGCTGCTCCAATCACCCCTGCCTCCGGATCTGGCGATGCAAGAACAATCTGCAAAGAAGTCCTCGGTTCCGGCATCCGCAGGTTTTCTTTCACATTACGGACAAAGTACTCCAACGGAAAGCCCGGCATCTGTGTCACCCCACCGCCAAGCACAACACACACTGGATCCAGGATTGTTACCTCCGTAGCTGTAGCAAGAGCACACATACGTACCACATCCATCACATCTGACTGATCCCCGTACTTTACAAAAATCTCAGGCACCTGACATTTGTAGTGTTCTCTGGCAATATCTGCCAGGACTTTTCCGCAGGCACGCAGTTCAATACATCCTTTTTTTCCACAGCCGCACATCTTTTCAAGACCATCTACAGGAATATGCCCCAGTTCACAGGATGATCCGGTATAACCCTTGTATACTTTTCCATCAATACTCATGGCATTTCCAAGGCCAGTACCAATATACACACCAATTACAATTCCTTCCTGTCCCATATGGTTCTTCCACAGATCATATAAAAGAGAGGTATTCACATCCCGCTCCATAATGACAGGAAGTCCCCATAGTCTTTCCAGAATTTCTTTCAGAGGAAGATTATCAAAGCCCCTGATATTCGGGGAATTGTAGCATATTGTCCTGTCCCGGTCCATCAGAGAAGCAAGAGAAAGAGAAATACACCTAAAATTTGAAACTCCTCCATGTTCTTCCAATACCGGATCCAGCAGCTGCTTTAAATATTCTCCCTTATTTTTCGCATCTGACAGCCCTTTGGATGGAATCTTTTCAAACTCCTTTAATGTATAATTCTTTGTCACCACTCCATAGCGCAGATTGGTACCCCCGATTTCCACACAAAGAAAAAACTTTTCATCCATATCCTTCATATTTCACACCTGTCCTAAGATTTATGCCCGGTTTTCACTTCCCATAATTTCAATCTTATGAAGATACAGTTCTTTCATCAGCGGGCGGATCTTCAGCGTGAACGCACGACTGTCAATAGCCCCTGGCTCCTCATCCAGGATACGTCTGGTATTTGCCAGCCCGCAAATCCATCCATCTGTGGCAATATTAACTTTACACACTGCAAGCTTGGATGCCTTACGTACCTGTTCATCCGGTATTCCTACTGTCTTTTCAATATGTCCCCCATGCTCATTGATCATATCCACATACTTCTGGGAAATATTAGAACACCCATGAAGCACGATAGGGAAACCAGGCTCCTTGTCAGAAATATACTGAAGGATATCATAACGCAGTTCCGGCAAAGTTCCATCTTCATTGGGAACCATTTTCACCAATCCATGACAGGTTCCTATGGAAATTGCCAGGCTGTCACAACCAGAACGGCGGATAAAATCTACTGCCATCTCCGGATCTGTATACATACTTTCATCTGTACCTTCTGTTCCTTCTTCCTCCTTTCCCTTTAATATGCCAAGCTCTGCCTCCACGGTAACATGATGTGCATGTGCATACTCCACTACTTTTTGGGTCAATGCGATATTCTCCTCAAAAGGCAGCTTACTACCATCGATCATAACCGATGAAAAACCTCCCTCAATGGCCATCACGCACTGTTCGTAAGTCATGCCATGATCCAGATGCAGGGCGACTGGAATATGTAGTCCGGCTTCCTTGATCCGGTCTGTTGCTACCTGGGCAAGCCTTGCAGTCATCTCATGTCCCAGCTGACGGTGAAGATTAGGTGATACAAGTAAGATTACGGGAGATTTCTTCTCAATCACTGCATCGATCATACCATTCAGCTGTTCAATAGTTACAAAATTCAAAGCAGGGACTGCATAGCCTTCACGGTATGCCTTTGCAAACATCTCTTTTGTATTTACAAGTCCCAGTTCCTGATAAGTGTACATTGCTGTTTCCTCCTACTTTTTTATCATATATTTTCAGGCAGACCATTTTTTCTATCTGTCTTAATGTCTAAATCCTTTCAATTCCACATACTCCGGCAATGCACCGATCAACGGAAGAATATAATCCATATAAGACTCTCTGATCTGATGATGATTTTCTTCCAGGTATGACAGATCCATCACTCTTTCCACACCAGCCACTTGCTCCAGATCCAGGATCTGAATTTTTGTCCTGTATGGATAACTGCTGGTTCTGGTAAGCGTAACCATTTTTCTATTTTCTCCTGCGAAAGCATATTTCACAGCTTCACGTCCAAGTTGCTGTGCCTCTTTTTTATCAATTTCAGAGGCATCATGTGCACCACATCTCTGCATCAGTCCAAGATCAATACAACGGATCTTACAAGTAAAATATTTTTGCAGAAGATGATTCAGATAAGGGGTAATCCCTCCCATATTTTTGGACGGATCATCTGCTTTGTTAACGGTGGTATCTTCAAAGAGATATCTGCCGTCTGCTGTCTTTACTCCTTCTGCCACTACCGCAAAGCATTTGCCTTTTTTCTGTATTATTTCTGCTACATCTTTTACAAACTGTTCCGGATCAAAAACCACTTCAGGTACATAGATCAGATCCGGACCCCATCCTGTTTTCCCCGCTGCTGCTGCGGCGGCGGCAAGATATCCTGTATTACGCCCCATCACTTCCACTGCCATGATCAGATCCGTATCGTAGGTATACATATCATGAACCAACTCTGATATGGTAATCACAGTATGACGGGCAGCCGATGGAAAACCAGGTGCATGATCTACAATAGCAATATCATTATCCACAGTCTTTGGAATCACTATCAAACGGCATGCATATCCCACCTTTTTTAGGTTTTCAGACAAACGATATCCGGCAGCTACCGATCCATTTCCGCCATTAATAAAAATGTAATAAATATCATATTTTTTCAGTGTTGCAAGTATCCGGTCATAATCCTCGCCAGAATCCTCTCGCACTGTATATCTGCAGGAACCAAAAACCATAGACGGTGTATTCTCCAAACGCTGCAACTGCATTTCATCCATATCTGTACAGTCATATAGATGGTCATGAAGCAAACCATCAATTCCATGAAGACTTGCATAGAGTTTTCCACCTTTTTCCAAAAGCTCCTGGCATTCCCGAATTACGCCGCAGGCAGAACAATTGATCACTGCCGTAGGACCTCCGGATTGTATATACAAAGCATTTCTCATGCGTCAATCTCCCTGGCCTTTCTTCTTTTCCAAAACCAGTTCTCTTACTGTCTTTTCTATATGTTTTGCTGAAATTCCAAACTTATCTGCCAGGAATTCTTTATTCCCAACTTCCCCAAAAGTATCCGGTACTCCAACTCTTCGAAAAGCGGACGGACAGTTCTCTGCAAGCACCTCTGCTACTGCACTGCCAAGTCCTCCATAAATATTATGATTCTCAGCAGTCACGATAGCTCCAGTTTCTCTGGCACAGCGGATTACAAGCTCCTTATCCAGAGGTTTAATGGTAAACATATCAACCACTCGTACCTGGATATTTTCTTTTGCAAGATTCTCTGCCGCAGCCAGCGCATAACCCACTTCAATACCACAGGCAATCACTGTAACATCTGTACCATCCCGTACAATGTTTCCTTTTCCGATCTGAAATTCTTCTGTGCCGGAATAGTAGACTGTCTTTCCCTTTCTTGGGAAACGTAAATACATCACGCCATAAGTATGCGCCATTTCCTTCAGGATCTTCTGCAGAAGATATGGCTCATCAATATCCATAATTGTCATTCCCGGAAAGGATCTGTAGATCCCTACATCTTCAAATGGCATATGCGTACCGCCGTTGGTTTCTGCTGTGATTCCAGGATCTGAACCTATGATCTTCAGATTTGCATTATTGTAGCAGCCTGATAAGAAAGTCTGGTCTGCACATCTCCGGGAAGCAAATGGGCCAAAACTGTGTACAAAGGGAATTTTCCCTTTTATGGACATCCCAGCACCTACCCCAATCATATTGGCTTCCATAATTCCCATGTCAAAGGCCTGCTGTGGGAACTCCTGAAACAGTCCTGCTGTTCCCATAGCCCCTGCCAGATCCGCATCCAGGTATATCACCTGCTGATTTTC
The DNA here is from genome assembly GCF_964249465.1 of Ruminococcus sp. Marseille-P328. Lineage (NCBI taxonomy): Bacteria > Bacillati > Bacillota > Clostridia > Eubacteriales > Oscillospiraceae > Ruminococcus > Ruminococcus sp. Marseille-P328. The sequence goes on from NZ_CAXUBQ010000016.1 coordinate 109,200, forward strand.
ATGCATTAATTCTGCCATTGTATGATAAAAAACCTTTCTCAGTTCCTCCACAGTCACGCCTCCTCCTTTTCTTTCAGCCTTCTGTCAAGCTCCTGATAGAAATCCGGCAGATTGTCTTTTTTTACCTCTGTGGAATGACAATTTGCCATCTCCTCATAGTATCGGATGCCGGCTCCTTTCACGGTATGTAAAAGGATCACGGAAGGTTTGCCCTTCACTTCTTTTGCTTCCCGGATTGCCTGATAAATCTGCTCGGTGTCATTTCCATTCTGAACAGATACCACATAATAACCAAATGCCCCAAACTTATCCTCAAGGCTTCCAAGAAAACACACCTGGTCTGTAGTTCCATCCAGCTGTTTACCATTTACATCTACAAAAGTGATCAGATGATCCAGCTTGTGATGTGCTGCAAACAATGCTGACTCCCACACCTGGCCCTCATCCAATTCTCCATCCCCCAAAATCATATATGTATATGAAGTTTTTCCATCAATTTTATCTGCCAATGCTGCACCTGCTGCCAAGGATGCCCCTTGACCAAGAGAGCCTGTGGAAATATCCACTCCCGGTGTTTTTAATCTGTCTGTGTGGCTTGGAAGAATGGTATTCCCTTTGTTCAGCGTGTCTAATGCTTCTTCCGGGAAAAATCCTCTGGCAGCCAGCACAGCATACATAGCCGGTCCACAATGTCCTTTGGACATAACCACAAAATCCCGGTCTGCCTTCTTGGGCTCTTTAGGATCTACATTAGCCACTCCACTGTAAAGGACTGCAAAAGTGTCTGCAATCGAAAGAGAGCCTCCAATATGCCCTTTCCCTTCAGATGCAATAGCCCTTAAAATATTCTTTCTGATTTTGACTGCAAGACGGTCTGCCTGCGCTTTGTCAAAACTCATATATATCCCCCTTTCTGTTTTGAATACTATTTTGATTGTTTTTGAGCGTTTTATTATTTTCATTTATTAAATACTAACATATAAACCATTTAATATCAATATTTTTTTGCTTTTTTGTTCGTTTTTTTTATAATTTATATATTATCGCTCATTTTCGCTCATTCTTATTGACAAAACGATCACATAAATATATAATAATATCATAATTTAAGAATTGCGGGAGCAGCTTCGCTGCGAAGCAATTCGTGGATATCAAGATACCTTTTGACCCTAACTCATAGTTTAAACTGAATCCACAGAAAAAAAGTATAGAAAGGAGTATCACATGAAACATAGTGAAGTTTTAAAAATGGTAGACCACACATTACTGGCGCAGACAGCCACCTGGGAGAAAATTCGTCAGATCTGTGACGACGGGCTTCGTTACGGCACTGCTTCTGTATGTATTCCTCCCTGCTACGTTGCTGCAGCAGCAGAATATGTACAAGGCAAGATTCCCATCTGTACAGTGATTGGTTTTCCAAATGGTAATCACACCACAGAAGCAAAGATCTATGAAGCCCAAAACGCCATTGCAAACGGTGCATCCGAACTGGACATGGTGATCAATATCGGTGCTCTAAAGGCTAAAAATTATGAATATGTGCAAAATGAAATTGAAAAACTAAAAGAAGTATGTGATAATAGAATATTGAAAGTAATTATCGAAACCTGTCTGTTAAGTGAAGAAGAAAAAATTAAAATGTGCGAGATCGTCACTCAGACAAAGGCGGATTATATCAAAACTTCTACCGGTTTTTCAACTGGCGGTGCTACCTTTGACGACATCGCACTCTTTGCTAAATATGTAGGACCTGATGTTAAGATCAAAGCAGCCGGAGGCATCTCCTCTTTTGATGATGCGGAAAAATTCATTTCCCTTGGTGCTTCCAGGCTCGGCACAAGCAGACTGGTAAAAATAGAAAAATCCCTTTCCTGACGGGATATAAATTGGAGATGTTTATGCTAGCTACGGAACGAAAGAAATTAATATTGGATTATCTTGATCAGAATCATACTGCAACCACTCAGGCACTTTGTGATCTTACAGGCGCTTCCATTGCCACTACCAGAAGAGATCTCGCACACCTTGAAGAGAATGGTTTTCTGCAGCGTACTCATGGCGGTGCCAAGAAGCTGGAGCGGTCTGCTACTACTGAAAAGGACGATTCCAATTATTTCCAGGTTTTTTCCTCCATCAAAATGGCAGATGACCAATTTGAATGTAAGAATGCTATTGCTCAGAAATCCATTGATCTAATCCATTCTGGCGATATTCTTTTTGTAGGTGCCGGTTTTACCGGTTCTCTTCTCTGTCGTCACCTGAATAAAAGCGACAAGAAGGGAATCACAGTTGTTACTACCAACATCACCGGTGCACTGGAGCTTGCTTCCAATCATGATATCGGAGTTTTTCTCCTTGGGGGCAATATCCATCTTGGAAGCAACCATATTGAAACCCTGGACGAATCCATCATACAGAATCTCAAGAAGCTATATTTCGATAAACTGTTTTTCACAATTGATGGTGCCGACCTGGAATATGGCTACTCCATCACCAACCGGGCACAGCTTCCATTGTATAATTATCTCCTTCAGAATGTAAAAGACATTTATATGCTACTTAATGAATCCAAGTTCAACAAACGGGCATTTACCCATCTGTGCAGCCTGGACAGTATTCCTAATGTGATCACCAACCGTAATGTACCCCAGCAGTATATTGAATATTTTAAAGATCATAATGTAAATGTATATTTCGCGTGATCACTTCTTAAACCATTTTTCACAGCCGGATCATCTCAATTGATGAACCGGCTGTTTTTATGTCTTGCATCTGGTTTTTTTTTGCTATATAATACAATTGAATTAAGTAATAAATTGAAATAATAATTTCATAATTGTTCTTTATATGAACACTGCATTGATACATCACAAGGCAGTTCAGTGTTCATCTTATATAATATTTCGAGAGGTATTACTGATGAAAGAAACCATGCGAGGCCTAAACCAAGGAAATATCCAGAATCTGAATCGCAGCCTTTTATTGAATCTCCTGCGACGTGAAAAAATATGCGCCAGAACCACTCTTGCAGAACATTCCGGATTGAAACAGGCAACGGTTACACATATTATCAATGACTTTATGAATTGGAATCTTGTAAAGGAAGTAGGATTGCTTACCGGCGTGAAGGGACGCCGCTCCATTGCAATCTCCCTAAACACAGAAGATCTTGCAGTAGCTGGAATCCGGATTGCCAGGAAGGATTTCTCTGTAGGACTGTTCAATCTATACGGAGAGGCGGTTATGATCCGCCGAACAGGTATTAAACACGGACAGAATGCCCGTGAGATCATGGACATGGTTTTCCGTGAAATGGATAAAATCATTCATCAATTTCCTGATAAAAAAATCCTTGCACTGGGACTTGCTATTCCAGGCCCTTATAACAGTGTCAAAGGCAGGATCTCTGTTGTCACCGAAGTAGAAGGTTGGGCAGACATTCCACTGAAGGATGAATTTATGGAACACTACAGGATCCCGGTGATCATTGAAGAACACGCCAATGCAGCCGCACTGGCCCAGTTCTGGTACAGTAAAGAAACAAATAATACAGATGTACTGGTATATGTTGCCTTTGCCCAGGGTATTGGCGCTGGCATTGTAAACAATGGTACCCTGCTGAAAGGATCTACAGGTGCCGCCGGAGAGATCGGACATACAACTATTGATATCCACGGCCCACGGTGTTCCTGTGGAAATTACGGCTGTCTGGAACGCTATTGTTCTTCCATAACCTTTGTAAAAAAGCTGAATGAAGCCTTGGGAAAAAAAGATGAACTGACTTTCTCTGATGCGGTTCTGCTGGTAAAAAAAGACAATCCGATTGCGGTAAAGCTTTATACGGAAATGTGTGATTATCTGTCTATCGGCATTATTAACGTGATCAACAGCTTTAACCCGAGAACAATCGTAATCGGAGATGAAATGGCCCATGTGAACCCAAATTTGATGCTGGAGCGGGTGATCTCCAATGTACAAAAAAGAATCGTTTCCCAGACAATGGAAACCACTTCCATCCGTTTAAGCTCCTATAAACAGGATTCCATGGTATATGGTGCAGCTATTATTGCTATCAATGATATCTTCCAAAATCCGGCTTATTATTTTTCATCTGCCCCTGATTCCGAAGACACAGATGGTGCATTGCGCAGTCATTTCCGAAATGTACGTTTTCCTCTATAAAACTGAAACTTTGCTTTCGCGAACTTTGCGTAGCGAAACATCCTCGCTCTACGGCGAGGATGTCAGGCTGTAGACAAACTTGGTGTTGGGGATTATGCCCAGCACCATTTTTCTTTTAAAACTTCTTTTCTTTTTATTTTCTTCAAAATCAACAAAAATCTGGCTGTGTTCCAACCTCGTTTTTCCAGGATCTTTGCCAGTTTTTTCAAATTCATGTATGCAAAGGTAAGCCCGGCTTTCATTTCCATCCGTGCTTTTCCTACATACTGTGTATATCGAAATCCATGCTGTTCTTTCGCTGTACCGAAGATCCGCTCTATGGTTTCTTTTCTTAACTGGTAGATCTGTCTGTTTCCGATCGTGTGCCGAATGTCTTCTACCACTTCCATATATTCTTCCCATACATGACGTGTGATCAGTTTTACATGATCCTTACTTTCTGTGCATTTTGAAAGACATTGGCATTCAGCACAATGTTCACCGCAGATTTTATACTCTTTATATCCACTTCTGTTTGTTGTACTGTATGTCAATATATGTGCTTCCGGACATATATAACAATCATAGTATTCATCATATGCGAATTCGTGTTTTCCGAAAAAGCCTTCTTTGGTCTTGGGACGGGTATACGGAAAAAGTGGTTGACTTCCATCTTCCAACAGCCGATGGGCGATTGCCGGAGTTTTATATCCTGCATCTGCAACTACATCTGCGGATTCAGTTTAGATATCTTATCGTACAATGCTTTAAAAGTACGACTGTCATGCTCATTACCAGGATGTACTGTATATCCAAGGATCCAGCCATGTTTATCACAAGCAGTTTCTACTGCATATGCAAAAACGTGTTTATGTTCACCCTTTCGAAACCATCCACTTTCCGGATCGCTGATGCT